>JAUWBH010000060.1 GCA_030605085.1 Promethearchaeota archaeon
CTCATCCCAAAATAGCTTTCGATTTTGTCTAATATGGTGTTTTCTTTCTTAAGGGTTATGATTAAATCATACAGAAAAGGATATTCAGGAGACCAGAGTTTCGGGGAAGGAATCGGTACTGAAAACTCTTTATTGGTGCCCTCTTTTACAAAGGATATAACATTATTTTCATCTTCCACTTCAATATTAATTTTTTCTATGTTTTGATGATTTTGAATTGCTAACGATATTTTTATAAGTTCTTTTTCAAGATCAGGTTCAACTTTTATACGTTTAACATGGGTATTTGATACCGGTTCAAGCCAGACTGTCTGCCAAATACCTGAAACTGCTGTATACCATATTGCAAAGGGGCGCAAAACTTGTTTTCCGCGTCCTTGACCTCTCCTATCAGTAGGATCCCATACAGAGACAACAAGGTTATTGTCACCATCGTATTTAACGTATTCGGATATCTCAAACGAAAATGATGTGTAACCTCCTTTGTGAGAACCAACCTCTTTATCATTAATCCAGACCCTAGTTTCCCAATCAACCGCCCCAAAGTGAAGTGTAATGTTTTTATTTTTCCACTGCGAAGGTATGCTAAATTTTCTTTGATACCATAATCTCTGAGTTGGTTTTAACTTACCTTTAACTCCAGATAAAGCAGATTCCAAAGGAAATGGCACCAGAATTTTACCATCAAACGATGTAACCATTTCTTCATCTTTTGGACGAATAGAATAATCCCATAACCCGTTAAGATTTAACCAATCTTCTCGTTTGAGTTGAGGTCTAGGATACTCTGGCAATGGTTGCTCAGGATTCACCTCTTTGCTCCAATGAGTTAACAAGTTACCTTTTACAGGTTCCCACTTTATATCCCTTTCAATTTCCATAACATAATTGAAAACATTAAATCTGTTAAAAATTTAATTATGATGCAATTTTAGATAAAAAAAATTAGCAAATACAGTTAAGGGTCCATAAATCTATATTTTTAATCTTAACCGAATAAGGTACAAAAGTTCGTTATAATTTAAATTTCTATGGATTTATAATAGTCTAAGTAACCTAAACATTCACTATGTTTATCCAAAAGAACTAGCAAAAATTTAATATCTGATAATAGCGTCTAATGCTATTTTTCTTTTGAAATTAATCAGATTACTTATAGAAATCTAATTTTCCCACCATCTCCTTTAGAGGCTATTTTACAGTCTTTAAAGTGAACAAAAGAGGAATTTCAGCTTTTTGATTTTTTAAATGATAAAATCCATCGGGGCCACATTCTGCAAACGGGAATTGCTTCCAAACAGTGAAAGGATATTCATTTAGAAATTCAATTCTCAAACCAGCTTCAATTAGTGAATTAATTATATCTGACATACTGTGAGCCCATTCGTATTCTTTTTTTGGTTCAATTTTAATACCATCTGAAGCATATGATCCATCTGCAAGAAATTCCATTGGTTTAGGATCGTGGAAATAATTGTAATAAACTTGAAGGTCTTTGATATCTTTGGTTTCATTGTCAAAAATCAATGAAAATGGATGAATCTCAGCTATGTAAAAGAATCCACCTGGTTTTAGGAAATGAGTAATGATTTTTCCCCATTCCCTCAGATCATTCAGCCAACAGAGAACTCCAGTTGAGGTATATACAATGTCAAATTTCTCAGATAGAGCCTTAGGCAAATCATAGAGATTCGATTCAATGAAATTAGCTTCAAGTTTAGCTTGATTTGCTAGTAATTTTGCTAATCGAATTCCTTCACTGGAGATATCAATTCCTGTAACTATAGCTCCTTCTCTTGCCCAAGAAAGTGTATCAAGACCAAAGTGGCATTGGAGATGCAACAATGACTTACCTTTCACGTTTCCTATTTCTTTCAATTCATAAGATTTTAGAGTAGTTTTTCCTTCTAAAAATGATTTTACACTATAATCCTCACTTTCTGTTTCATAGTGTAACCTAGCAAACTCATCCCAGAGTTCTTTGTTTGCATCGTAATATTTCTTATTCAAATATTCTCACTCTTAAAAATAACATTGTTGTTAAATTTAAAGATATATATACTATGACTGTAAAAGAAGCACTCTTGATAAAGATTTACCAAATGCGTTATCTAGTATGAAACTTGAATATTCATGGATGTGGGTAATGGTAGAAATTATAACAAAGCGAATGCCTAGCTTTGCTCATCCTCAATTTATTTAATTAGATATTAAAAGCATCTTGAAAGGTAAATTCAAAGTCTGATTTCAAAGAAAATTCCAATGAAATAAATCAGTTAATTTTTAGAAATCAAATTTTTCCATGATTTCCTTTAGAAGTTCATTAGTGATTTGTCAATATATCTCATCTCAATCTTATATTACCCTCTCCAATTATAAATGTTATGGAAAATATATAAATACATTTGTATTTGAGTATGATGAACGCCATCAACGATTATTCAAATCAATTTTCGATAAGGCATATTCATATGAAATTATTTTACGATTGTCTTTGTTCGGTTTTTTAGACTCCTTCTTCTTCCATAATATGTCTTGATATTGATTTTATTAAATATCATTATTTTCAAGATATTCAAAGAGAAAATTTAACTAAGAAATTCAAATACTGTTTTCAGAAATAATTCTGGCTCATGAGAAAAAATTGCATGTGCGCTCTTTTCGAATAATATAAGTGTTGCTTTAGGTATTAACTCAGCTAATATCTCACCATTTTTTGGTGGAACAGTTATATCTTGCATACCTTGTAATATTAATGTTGGGATGTTGAGTTTTTTCAGTCTTCTACAAGTATTTCCATTTAGCAATGCTCTAACTTGCCGCATATAACTGCTATATGGAATACGACATTGAAGAATCCTTTGTATTTTGTCCGCGATGTACTCAGGATTATTTTTAATAAATTCGTTAGTAAAAACAAGTGGAATTGTAGATTTTGCCATCCTTTCGGGTGTTAATCCTTCAATAGCTCCAATAAGAAATTTATAAGCTGCAAGCGATGGAAGAATAGTTTTCCGTCCCCCACATGCAGATCCCCAGAGAATAAGTCTCTTAACTTTTTCAGGATAATTTAAAGCTAATTCTTGGGCAATTATTCCACCCATGGAAAATCCTAAAACATTTGCTTGCTCGATATTTAACGCATCCATTAACCCCGCAGTATCATCAGCCATCATTTTTATAGTATATTCTCCTTCAGGTATTTCTGTTTGTCCAGCCCCTCTGTTATCAAATAATATGGTTTTAAACCTTTTCGAAACGGCATTGATTAGAGGAGCATCCCATACTTTAAGACAAACAGATAATCCGGATATCATCACAAGTGGAAAACCATCTCCATGGATTTCATAATACATATTTATATTATTAACTTTAATTTTAGGCATTTTTAACGAAACACCAAAAGATATTTTCTTTGGATTCTCTATTTCAAGAATTAATAATAAAATAAGGAATCAAAATTTATAAATAATTGGCTGAATGTGATAAAGTGCGATAAAAAACAACTTTCATGTTTCTTTATCGGATCTCGATAGCATCAAATCAATGGTATAATAGAAAAAGAGCAGACTAAAGAGCGATTATTTATCCAAAATACCAGGTAATAATAGAACTTGGAATTTATTATAAAAAAAAAAATTAGAATTAAAGAATAGACTAAGGAGCAACGGTTATTTGTTTTTTATCCAAATTTAATGAAATTTGAAATAGAAAGGTAAATTCAGAGTCTGATTTCGATGAAAATTTAGTGAAAAAAATATATTTCTAAAATGGATTTTATATTTTATTTTTTCTTATTTTGAGATACTTTCAATTTCAAGTTTTTTGCAACATTAGGGTTCATTCAAATACTATAAAAATGATGTTACATAAGGAGGAATATGAACCGTATCCAAGTCAAAGCTCGGGGATTCACGTTTGATGCCTGGTCAGATGGGCCGGAAGAGGGACCGTTGCTACTTTTACTGCATGGTTTGCCCCGAACGAGCTGGGAGTGGCACCATCAGCTGCCGAAATTAGCTGAGGCTGGGTTCCGAGCTGTTGCACCTGATCTGAGGGGTTACTGTCCGGGTGCGCGACCTGAAGGGGTGGAGGCATATATTGAAAATGAGTTTGTCGAAGATATCCTGGCAATTGCCGATCAGCTTGGATGGGCGGATCGTCCCTTTCATCTTATGGGTACCAGTATCGGATCTGTGATCGCATGGCGTCTTGCCGGAGAGTATCCTCAGAGGGTAGCGACGTTGGCCTGCATCAACATTCCACATCCGGGGGCATTTATCGAGGTGATGGCGACAGAGGCGGCGGATAAACAACAACAAAAGATGAGTTATATAACTAATTCCAGAAAAGAGGGCAATGAATTGAAAATGTTTGAGTTTACCCTTAAACTCATGGAATTGCCTGCCGAGGAGACCGACCCGTATCGTGAGGCGCTTAGCAGCGAAGAAGCGCTTCGGGCCGTTTATCACTATTATCGGGCACTTAAAATTCAACTACTAAAACCGGTTGTCATGCCCACTCTGTTCATTTGGCCCCCAAAGGCAGGCAATGTATCCCGGGAGGCGGCTGAAGCGAATGCGCATTATGTTGAGGGGCCGTATCGATTCGAGATCCTCGAAGTTGCGCGCAATTTCGCACTTCAAAAGGAGCCGGAAATGATAACCCGTCTGTTGCTTGAGCATCTGGCTGAACACGCTCAATAAAACTATG
Source organism: Promethearchaeota archaeon (assembly GCA_030605085.1). Next base: position 4,714 of record JAUWBH010000060.1, read on the forward strand.
TGTTGAACATTGGCCTGGTTCGAGCCTTTTTAAATTTCATCTGTATGAAATTATAAGGTGATGATAGAATAGAAAACAATAATTATAGTCGTAAAATAAAACGGAAAAGACCAGAAAAACTTCGCAAAACTGATTTTGATAAAAGAAGAACTCATGAAGAAGTCAAGCAAATAAAGGAAGCATTAGCCAATTTTGCTAACACTACTTGGGGAAAACAATGGATTGATTCCATATTAAAAATAGGGCGCCCTTTTAGAATGCAGCGTGGAATTCAATACGCTGAAGATGAAAGAAGAATTGAGAATCTTACGATTAATAAAGGACAAATATTTGCAACTGTACAAGGAACAGCTGCCCTTCCTTATCGAGTAAAAATCAATTTTGAAACAATCCCAGAAGAGGGATGGAAGAAAATTATTAACGATTTCTCTAATAGAATAATAAATCTTATTAAACTCTTAGAAGGTGATTTGCCGGAAGATATCATTTCCATCTTTAAAAATTCCAACTACCCATTATTTCCAGACGCTGCAAAAGGATTAAACGCTACTTGCTCCTGTCCAGATAAGGAAGTCCCATGTAAACATATAGCCGCAATAATTCTATACATAGCGTTGGTTCTTGATTACGATCCCTTTATTCTTTTAAAATTACGAGGTAAATCTAAAAATGAGATATTAAGCAATTTAAGTTTAACTCAAATCTCAGATGCAGAACTCATTAAAAAAGAGTCAGAAGTAATACAAAAAGCAAAAAATATAGAATTTTCTTTTAATTTACCTAAAATTTCTATTCAAGAATTATCAAAAAAGAAGACTATTTCAGAAGGTTTTCAAAAAATAGGATTTAAATTTAAAAAACCTCCAAAAATAATTGAAACATTAGAGAATTTAGGTTTACCTCCTAATCTTGATAATCCTCGAGCGTTTGAAAATGTATTTAGAGCAATCTATCGGTCAATTACTACTCAAATATATAAAACGGCTACGAAATTTGAAAAAATTGAAAAAAATTAACTAAGATTCTTTTTCAATTTGTAATTTTTGAGTATCTTTTCACATTTTTCAGAAAGTTCAGTAAGGTTGGTTTCCTTAAATAAACTAACAGCTCGATCCAATAATATAACAAGATCTTCTTGATGAAATATCAGATTATTATTTTCCATAAATAAAAGACTTAATGAAAATGATAAAAAACGAAGTAATATACTGATAATTCGAGAATATGTCCCAAACAATATTTTATTTAAAACCACATCGTCATAAGTTAAAATTTTGGAAATAACTACATTTAAAAAGATGATTTTCTTTTTAATAATATTAAGAAGATCTCTTTTAGAATATTAACAATAAGAGGATGATTAATAATTTCTTTAAATAACCTCTTTAAGACGCTTTTATCGAATTATATGAATGATGTCGAGGGTGCCATAGCAGTTACCATTTGCGACCGAGATGGTTTGATTATCGCATCAGAACATAAGGCTGCGGCTGAAAGCGATACGATAATTGGTGTAATTTCGGCATATTTAGACACCTATATAGCTCGAATAAAACAAGAATTTGGAACGGAAAGCAATTTCTTTAACATTACTAGTACTGGCGATAAAAAGTTCGCTTTTTGCTCAATGGGTTCAAATTCAATTGTAACAACTATTGCGGAACCAGCGACTTCTGATATTGAATTAAAAGTTTATTCAGAACATATTGCAAGAACAGTAGAATTATTAATAACTGGACATGAAAATATTTCACTTGAAATCCCTGAAATAATAAGAACATTATCCAAAACTAGAGAAGGGCGGCTACCTACTGGTGAGTTTACCACAAAACTAATTTTATGCGGGGATTATAGCGTTGGGAAGACTTCCTTAATTCAAAGATTTTTAAACAATCGTTTTCAAGAAAAATATATTAGCACCATAGGAGTAGAAATCTCTAAGAAGGTTGTCGTTATAGGAGAGGAAACCTCTGTAAATTTTATAATATGGGATATCGGTGGGCAACGGCAAGAGATGATTCCATATCGAAAGAGATTTTATAATGGTGCAAATGCGGCTTTTATCGTGTTAGATAGAGTTCGTCTAGGTAATCTTGAAAGTGTAAAATTTTGGTTTGACGATATTAAGCAATCTATACCCGCAGAAATTCCTGTCGTTTTAGTTGGAAATAAATCTGATTTAAAGGAACAGATTGTTATTAGTGAAGATGATATTAAGAGATTAGCTAATGAATATGGATTTCATTACATTTTCACATCTGCTAAGACTGGAGAAAATGTAAACGATATATTTTTATATGTGGGTTACAAATTTTTAGAATCAATTTAAATTCAGAGATGTTTAATTATTTATTTTGATAAAGTTAAAAAGTTTTTTTAGCTTTTTTTAATCAAAAAACTAAAGTTTATTTAAATCAAATAAAGGAGGTTGAAAAAAAATAGTTTTAAAAGTCTTATTCAATGAAATATTTAGTACGTGAAACGCTGCAGGTTTTTTAATGGGATTTTCTATTAAAGAACTTACATATAAAAACAAATATCTACTATATTTAACCGAACCTGAATTAGCAGGTCCTTGGTTTAGCTTTAAATTAAAAGGGAAAGAAATAGGAACGATTCCTGTCGTATTAAAGAACATTGAACCGACTCCAATATATAACATGGTAAATAGTAGGATGGGAAAAATAATTTACAGGATTACACTTGACTTTAATATCACAGAATATCTCAAAAAACTGATTCAAGAAAATAATTTAAAACCGGTACCTTTTAAAAGAACATCATATATTCGCTTATACATAGATATTTTTAACCCTCCTAAAGTACCTTACATAGAGACATATTTCACGGTAAAAAATATATCTGATTTCGACTTAATTGATTTTTCAATGTATTTTGTATTTGATTTTGATATAAACGGACTTGAGGGTTTTGATAGCGATTCATCTGGATACGATGAGGAAAACGATATCATTTATCAATACGACAATACTGGTCTATATGCTGGATTTTCAGCGATATCAAAATCAACACATTTCGAAACTTGTTTAATAGAAGATTTCAAAATCGATAATAAGAAATTGAATTTATCAAACACGCTCTACGAAGGATCAGGAGAAATTATGTCTGCACTTCAAATTGAATTTAAAACTTTAGAACCAGAGCATTCTTTTCAAACAGCTTTAGTAATTAGTGGCGGTCTTAATAAAGACGAATTAATTGAAAATATTAAAGAAGGAAAAAAAAATGCGATAAAATATTTAGGTCAAGTTAATAGGTCTGTTAAATCGGAGCAACGAAACATTCAAGATGAGGGCTTTTTAAAGATAAATCAACAACAAGCCGAAGATTGTAATAAATAACTAATCCATCTTAATGACTCAAATAAAAAAACCTTATATAGAAAGTTATTTGACGAAATACCTGCGTAGGTATGGATTTTTGAACCACTAATCCCTAAAAAGTTTCATTTACTTATTTCTAAATATTTCTTTTTTAAAACTATAATTATTTTTTCAGTTATTAAATTAGGTTATCAAGCCGTAAAGATTCAAGTTTTTATGCTATTTATAATTATAAAACTAAATTACCAAAGATTTAATTAATTATGAGTCATAACGCAAAACTCAATCAAGTTATATTAATTTTAATGGATGATGTGAGAGCCTCTCATCTTTTTGGGTTGATGGATAAAGGAAGATTACCTAATATGGCACAGTTAGCTGAGAATGGTGTCTCTTGTCAAAATTGTATCACTTCGTTTCCTAGCATTACATTTCCTTGCTATTCCAACATTATAATGGGAGCTTATTCAGGATATTACCCTAAAGAAGGAAGCGGTGTTCCGACCTATCACTGGGTTAATCGAAACGATCCTCCATCTGAAGGAAAACGATTTCCATTTGTTCGCAATTATAGTATTGGAACACATTTATTTAAATTAAAGAAAGACTTAGGAAAGAATGTTCAAACTATTTTTGAGCAAGCAGGAGAAGGAAACTTTCTAAGCGCAGTTAATGTTATTAGTCGGGGGTCGCATTTTTCAACTCCTTACGAATATACTTCTGAAAACATTTTCAAATTAGTAGAGGAAGCTTATGAAACGCCAAAAAAATATTTTTCGACCAATGAAGCCCCAAAAATCACTGTAGCTTATATACCTCAAACCGATGCATTAATGCATAATAAAGGATTTGATCACCCAGATTACATTAAAGAAATCGTAAGTTGCGACGCATATCTTGGCTCTTTAATTAAGAGCCTTAAAGATACAGGCTATTACGACGATACTGCAATTTGTATCGTCTCGGATCATGGTAATTTTAAAGCTCAAAATATGTTTGATCTTGAACCTTTTTTTCATGAAAAAGGATTAATACAATATGACCCTAAAAATGGTAGAGGAGATTTTGACGCGACTATAGGTTCTGTTGGATTTTTTAATTTCCGCGGAGATAATTGGCATCAGCATCCTACTATCGAGCAAATGCGGAAATTTAGGCCAAGCGGAGTAGGAAGTAAACAATTAAATTTATTTGAAATGTTATGGAAAATTCCTGGTGCAAAATTTATGTATTATCGAGACGATGATAATACTCCTGATCGAGGAATAATTCATATGGAGCGAAGGGATAAAGAATCTGGGAAAACATTAAAGGGTCAAATTGAATATGAAGGCCATGGAAAAAAACAAAAGACAAAATACATTTATGAGAATGAAGAATTCTTTGGATACAAAAATCACGAAAAAGTAGCGGATCTTTTAGATAATAAAGCTCATACCATTGACGAATGGCTTGCCGCAACAAATCAAATTGATTATCCGATGTTCATTGATCAAGTTCCAAGGTATTTTAAAAATCCACGGGCATGCGATATCATAATTTCTACATGTGGAGAATATGGATTTGGATACGAACACGGTAAGACAACGGAACCACACCAATATTCTCACGATATAGCTCTAAAAAAATCTATGACAGTTCCGTTGATTATTGGAGGGTCTGCAGAAATTCCTAAACTTAAGCTTTCCTATTGTAAAACAACTGATGTTGTTCCAACCTTGTTGGATTTATTAGGTATTAACCCTCATTGGAGCGTTGTAGGAAATTCGATATTAAATTACAAATAAATTTATTTTTTTAATAAATTTGAGAGAATATATAGATAACTATATAAATTATTTTATTCTGAAGTTATTATGAAAAAAGAAACTACTCTCTTTGAAAAGTGCAAATACCAGTTAATAATTTCCACAATCGTAATAGGCACTTTAATAATGGGATTTGGAATAGGGTTAACGTCAGAAAGGGGTTTATATCACGTGATTCCATTTGACAACGCAGGTTTAGAAATAATTTTTGTATTAATCTTGATTATCATATCTGGTATGATTGGAGGACTATTAATGGGCTACCTAATAGCGCCACTGTTCCTATATATTCATAAATTGGTAATAGGGCGAAGGATGGTATACGCTATTCAAGAAAAACCGGAACCCGATATACTAAAAATCACTTTTAAACCATTTTTTCCGGCACTTTTATCTGTCCATCTTGCGTTACTTTTTGCTAATAATCCAAAGGTAATAAATATGATTTTAATTGACCCTTCTGGCGAATTAGCACCTATATTAACTTTAACATTGTTAATTGTAATAAGTTCATTTGTTTCGATGGCTTTATTTTCACCTATTTGGTTTCTTCTCGATTCTGGAATTATTTATTCAAATAAAGATATTGTTAAAACTAGAAGAGAACCAATAGAAGTTCGAAGCGTTGGGAGTTGGTTCATGAATCAGTTGAGGGGGTATTCAACGATAGCACTTATCGTGACTTACATTACCTTTTATATTGAAATGCTCTTATGGTTTGGACCAATAATGGATATTACTACGCCATTAGTACTCCTTCTCTTTCCATTCATATTATCTGTTCTAGGTTTACCAACCATTATCGCTTTAGAATTTACTCTAAAACATAGAAATAAATATTTACATAAATTTGCTAATAAACTTGGAATTATCAAAAAGTTAGGAGATCCCTTAAAAGAACTATAATTGAACAGACTAACTTATTTTAATAAAATATTTTTAGGTCAATGTTTTTACTTAAATTAAATAAGATGCGAAAAAAAAAGCAAAAAAAATACACATTTACTGAAGAAGAAAAACAATTAATTCGGCAATTAAAGGAACAATTTTCGATGAGGGGTGTTCCTAGAGCCCAATGGAGCCTTTTCATTCAGCAAGAATTAATGTTTCAAAAAAAATCGAAAAAAGTGGGACAAAAGACTAGCTCTTCTGGTATTTCTAAAATGTTCAAGGGGAAAATTGAAAGTTTAATTCAAAAAATTGTTAAAAATAAAGCTTCAAAACTTTTTAACCACGCTGGAAATTCATTAGAAGATATACTAGATCTCATTGAAGACCCATTAAAAAATACATTTAGTGAAGATAAAGGTTTAGCAAATTCATTGTTATCTGGATATAATGTGAAAATAGAAAATAATCTTGGAAAACATGGTACCTTCATCTCTGAACGTAAGGATAAAAAGAGAATGATAGTTAATTTCGACGATGATGATGAAAATTAAATTAAATAAATCTTATTCCCGCGTCAATAAAACCAGGTTCAATTCCTAATTCGTCAATAGCATCTGATACAGCGCAAGTATATAATTTTGAATATTCTTCGAGTAAAACTTTCATTTCTTTTTTGTCCATAAATTTATCGCCTAGAAGTTTTAGATAAGTTATTATGAATTAAAAAAATTTTTTCTTATTGTTAATGTATTGTAAATTAAAATTTCAACAAGCTGTAAATATTTGGAGGAAAGATAAAAATGGGATTTGAAGAAATAGATGTTAAAAAAAGAAGTAAAAGTATTTTTGAGGCTATTAAAAAAACACCTTTTAACTATGTTCCCCTTGGAGTTATGAAAGGATTAGGTCTTAAGACAAAGAGATTCATAGCAAACCATTAATAGGTGTTGTAAATACTTGGAACGAGTTAAATCCAGGTCATAAACACTTAAAATCGTTGGCAGAAGCGGTTAAATATGGTATTATTGAGACGGGAGGGATCCCTTTTGAATTTTGCACAATAGCCCCTTGCGACGGTTGGGCTAATGGAAACGAAGGGATGCGATATATATTACCTCAGAGGGAAATAATTTATGATTCAATTGTAGCCATGATTGAGGCTCATAGACTAGATACGATGGTAACAATTTCCAGTTGCGATAAGATTAATCCTGCGGTTTTAATGGCGGCAGTAAGATTAGACATTCCGACGATTTGTGTTCCTGGAGGATCAGACTTGCGTGAAATTAGATTTTTACCAGACTATAAAGGAATAAACCTTAATCTTTACGATGACTTCAGTTATAAATTAAAATGTATAGGTTGCGCTACTCATGGAGCATGTGAAATAATGGGAACCGCTAACACTACACAATGTTTAATGGAAGCATTTGGTATGACATTGCCTAATGCTGCAACGATCCCTGCCGTAACGCAGATGAAATATGTTATAGCAAAAAATTCAGGGAGAAAAATTATGGAATTGCTAAAAAAGGGTATAACAACTTCTCAAATAATGACTAAAGAATCGTTAGAAAATGCAATAATGGTAGATGTAGCAATAGGAGGATCTACTAATTCTGCGTTGCATCTTCCTGCTATTGCCTATGAAATGGGAATTGATCTTGATTTAGAAATTTTCAACGAATATAGCAAAAAAATACCTATGATCGCAAATATATGGCCTTCTGGGGATTATGGAGTGGTAGATTTATACAAGGCTGGTGGAGTTCCCGCTATTCTTAGTAGATTAAAAGACTTTTTGCATTTAGATTGTTTAACTGTTTCAGGAAAAACGATTGGTAAACTAATTCGAAGGGTCAAAGTGTTAGATGAAAATGTAATTAGACCATTAAATAATCCAATATATCCCGAAGGAGGAACAGTTATACTCAAGGGAAATTTGGCACCTCAAGGAGCTGTGGTGAAACAATCAGCTATGGATCAAAGCATGCTAAAATTTGAAGGAACTGCTGTATGCTTTAATTCTGAACAAGATGTCCTTAACGCTCTCTCGGAAAAGAAAGTTCCTAATGGTTCAATAATTGTAATTCGATACGAAGGACCAAAGGGAGGACCTGGAATGCCAGAATTATTAGCTGTTACCGCAACCCTTATGATGCTTCAGTATTTAACTAAAGTTGCGTTGATTACAGATGGACGTTTCTCCGGCGCAACCTCAGGACCTTGTATAGGTCATATTTCTCCTGAAGCGTATGTTGGAGGCCCAATCGCGATTATTCAAGATGGCGATATTATAAAAATCGATATTCCTAATAGAAGTCTTAATGTTGACATTTCTGATGAGGAAATTCAAGAAAGGTTAAAAACATGGAAGCCTTACGAAAGAGATATTAAATGTAGAACTTTATTAAAGTATAGAAAACTTGTATCTTCTGCCGCAGAAGGAGCAGTATTTAAATTTTAAATCTTGTTATTTCTTTTTTATGGTTTTTTTCGGTTTCTAAATCCTTTGACAATGTATGAAATAAATATTTTTTAACAAAAGCTACATAAGGTAATACCGGAATTTTTTATCCTCTACATAATATGCATTAAACAGCTCATTTTTTTGTCTTTTATCCCATAGATTTTTAATATTTTTAACACTATTATAAAGATCAACTAAAAGGTTCTTGTCGCATGGATATTGCCTATGAGAAGGATAAAGTTCAAGTGATTTATGCTCTTCGTACACCTTTATCAATTTAGAAAGAGTATCAAGAACTATGGGAAAAAATCTTCTACGAGGTAAGAATATTTCTCCATAATAAGAAACATCTCCAATAAAAAGTTCTCCTGTATTTGTTAGCAAGCATATTGAACCCGGAGAATGGCCAGGAGCGTGAATAACTTTAACCAATATCTTTCCTAAGTCAAACGAATCTCCATCTCTTAATTTTTTGATAACTTTAGCTGGAGGTATAGTAAAATTTCTACTTGCATAATATTTACCGAATATCTTTCTTGAATGTGAAAGATCGTAAGGTTTGGAAATGATAAACGCCTCACTTTCATGAATGAATACTTCTTCAAATTCTTCATTCCCTAAGATGTGATCCCAATGAGCGTGTGAATTGAAAACTAATAGCTTTTTTTTCCCTATTAACTTATCTACTATTGGTTTTATGGGAGAGAGCCCACATCCCGTATCGATTAAAAGGGCAGTATGAGTTCCTAAAAGTAAATACATATTTAAAGGATCGTTTGTATAGACAGGATGGACGACTGAGATATTTTCTTGTATAACATACAAATAATCCTTAATTTTCGTAATTTTATACCAATTGTCATTACTTTCTGCCATTTTTAGAATTTCCATAATATTTCTGAGATTGCGATGGTTGGAATTATCACATTTATCTTTCTACTTATGATATCTTGCTGCAGATTCTTTAAAACTTCTGGTGGATCTTTTTTTTGTAAATAAAATAATGCAATAGCGTCTAATACAACGTATTTTTTTGCTGGCATCTAAGTTCTCCACAAACTCTTTTTGGCATTTTCATGATCTTCTTCCGTAAAGTCAAAATTATCAAATGAACCAATACATTCCTCAAAAGGACGTTTTTTCTTCTTGAGTTTTATGATATTCTCATTATATTCTAACTCAATAATCGATCCATCCTTTAAATCCATCTTTTCTCTCCATTTTTTTGGAATTACTATTCTACCATTAGAGGATACTTTTTGTTCAACTTTTTCTCCCAAATGTCATCACAAATCTTTTTTTGTCATTTAATTATATAGTAAGTTATTTACATATATATTTAATAAAATTAATAACCTAACCATTATCTACATTAAATATGAAAATAGAGAAATTTGATATTTTTTACATAGCAGGTTTGATAATATCGATTATATATATGGTATGGAATCTGTTTTTTGGTGTCATTTCTTTTAACATCGCATTTTTAATATTCTTTTGGGTAATAAACTTTCTTTCTGGATTTGGATTGATTTTAAATATTGCTATTGGATTTTTAATCTTGTTCAATAAATTAAAAGATAAAATAAGCAAGGTAGGAACATACATTCTAATTTATGCCCAAATTATTATATCATGTTTATTCATTGGTTATGCGATTTATAGACTATATTCAAGTTTTACTGGGATCGGTGGATTATCTATGAGTGGAATATGGCAAGATACTTATGTGTGGATTGATAACATCATATTTATCTACGGAATAGCGTCCTTCTTAATCAATTTATACATTATTCCTATCGTTAAAGATAAGTTCGAAAGTGCTGTAAACCAAGGAAGACTTATGAAAATAAAAAAAAATGCTAAAGATGTTGGGAGGGGGATTAAGAAGAAATATTTTAGTTTTAGATCGAAATATGCGAAAGCTCAGCTTCAAGATCAAATGACTAGCAAAGAAGTATTAAAGTTATGGCAAAATAAATTTGCAATATTTTTTTTAATTCCTTCAGCAATCGCCGCTTTTATTTTCACACCTCTAGCATTCGTCCTTGCGATTTATTGGTTAAAAATCTTTGTATTTGAAGATGTCAAAATAAAAAAATATGAAAATATAGCTTTGTTAGTTTCAATGATACTTATAGGAATCATCGCCATATTAAGTCGTTTCCTAAGTGTAGAATTATATAAAGAGATTGAAGGATTAATTTGGACCGTTAATATTTTTTACCTAGCAGGATTAATCTTGGCATCAGTAATATTCATAAAAACAATTATTTAATTTTATTTTTGAGAATTTTTTCCCTTCTTTTAGGACAGATACTAATTTGATCTTAGATTTTAATCATTTTTAAACACAGTATAAAATCCAGAACAAGGATATGTAGTATCCATTAAAACTCCTTTACGACGCCAAGTTGCACACAACTCTTTCCACCCGCGCTCTTTTCTTCCACTATCTTAAAACTAAAATAAAAAAAAAATAAAAAAATTTAATCCCGTTTCTTAATCCAATTCACTAACCACGAAGGCATGCCAAAAGATAAATATGAGAGATCTAAAAATAAAATGGCAAAAATCCAAGCTATGTAATAGAATGCAGAATAACCAGGATGTCCAAATAAAGTAATCATCACATTTTCACAAACCATCATGATTAAAAAACAAATCATGCTTATAGTAGAATAAAAGCAAGATAGACCAACACGTACTATTTTATCCTCTGATCGCTTTTTCGATGCTAATATATAAATTATATTTACGATAGTAAAATTAAAATAGCTTAAATTGAATTATAGTTTTTCCTCTATCATAAAGAAAATCTAAACATACTAGTTATGAAAAATTCAAAAAATTCTTTCGATATAATCGTAGTAGGTGCCGGTCCAGGTGGATCTTTTGCTGGGAAAGCTGCTGCTGAGACAGGATATAAGACATGTTTAATTGAAAAAGAATTTGTAGGAGAACAAGGAAGATATAAAGCGTGTGGGGGAGCAATAGCATGGGAATTAGTAGAAGAAGTGGATTATCCCGAGGAAAAAATTGCTAGAGTAATTGAATCCTTAGAATTGCATCATGTAGATGGTGAAAGTTATTCGAAAAAAGGAAAAGGCGCTGTAGTTTGGCGAAATACTTTTGACAAATTTTTGACAGATATGGCAGTTGAAAATGGTGTAAATTTAAAACAAAGAGAAAGAATGATTGATATAAGTAAAGTCGATGATTTTTACCAAGTTAAAACCACTAAGGATAATTATACCGCTAAATACATTATTGCTGCTGACGGTATAACTTCTACAACTTTAAAAACATTAAAGTGGCCTTATTTTGAAAGAAATAATTTAATTTTGACTATTACAAAAGAGATGAAAACAACCAAATCATATATTGATAAAGTTTTAGGGAATGATACTGTGCATTTATTTTTCGGTATTGAAAATTTGATACTTGTTGGTTATGCCTGGTTATTTCCGAAAACCGAAACAATTACAGTAGGATGGGGTAATCAAATTAACTTAATAAAAAAATCAACACAAGAATTCAATAAATTTACAGAACTTCCGTTTGTAAAAGAGGCTTTACGAAACTCAAAAGAGATAATTTTCAAACCACATCTGATTCCTGTAGGATTAAGACCTAAACTTTACGAGGACTGTGTATTTGCCGTTGGAGATGCTGGAGGTATAGTAGATCCTATAAGTGGAAAAGGAATTCCATACGCAATGATGTCTGGAAAATTTGCCGTAGATTCCATAATAGCATGCGAAAAAAAAGATAGATTGAACAAACTAGGTATTACTTACGAGAGATTATTGGATAGGAATTTTCTCAAAATATTAAAAGCTAAAAGAACTGCAAGAGATAGGATATTTCAAAGCGATGAAACTTTAAAAAAATTCCTTAGCTTATGGGAAAAACACCGGAGCTCAGAGATCATCTCCAGAGGACTCATTTAACCATTATATCATTAGTATAGAAATAATCTTATATATATTTAACTAAACCATCTTCTTTTTTATTCTTTTTATTTATATTGCGATGATCGAATTGCGGCAATTTAGGAAGCTTTATTCCAGTCATTTTCTCAAATTCTTTAGCAATAAATCTTTGAATTTTTATAGGTTCTCCCATTATTGGACTAATTTTATATGGAAACTCTATTAAAATGATTGCGCTATCTTGGCACATTCTTTTTTTTAAAATATCTCGATTTTGCTGTTCAATAAATTCACGCATAGATTTATGATATATATTAGGGAATTCATAATGTTGATAACCGTTATATTCAAATGCTAATTTTATCACCCTTCCTTGAACATTAGCTTCGGTGTACCCATCCAAATGCATTTTTCCATTATATTTTTTAATTAATCGAGATAATGAAATTTTAGGAAACTTTTTTTTAAAGATTTGCTCGAAATACCATCGACATATTCTTTCATATTTTCCTTGCGAGCAATACGGACACCAAGTTCTTTTACTTATTATGCTGTTAGGAATAGCTTCCCATGGTTCGTGTTCTTTTTTTCCACACCACCACTTTAATTTTGTTTTACTGGGGGGTTTTTTCTTTATTAGTTTCTCGAATTCTTCCCGCGTTGTAATCAGTTTTCCTTCAATACCAATTTCTTCTAAACCTTTTCCTTTTGCTAGATCTTGTAGATACTCATATGAAAAACTAACTCTATCTCTAAAACAATGTGGACACCAAGTTCCTCTACTTATGCTATTAGGAGTAGCATCCCATGATTCGTGCTCTTTTATTCCACACCACCATTTTAATTTTTTTTTGCTCGGCTCACCATATTGTTGTATAATTTTCTCAAATTTTTCTCTTATTGTAATAAGCTTCCCTTCAACACTAGTTTCTTCTAAACCTCTTTTTTTTGCTAAATCTAGTAGATATTCATATGAAATCATTCTACTTTCATTAAAACATATGAGGCACCATGTTCCCTTTCTTCCGCTATAGCCTTTTATTTCAATTGCAACTGTTTCCCAAGGTTTGTGTTCTTCTTTATTACACCACCATTTTAATTTTACTTGACTAGGAGATTGATTTTGAATTAGTTTTAAAAATTGTTCTTTTGTTGTAAGGAGTTTTCCTTCAATTCCAGTTTCTTCTAGTCCTTTTTTTCTTGCTAATTCTTTTAGATATTGGTGAGAAAAACTTCTTTTTTCTATAAAACACTTATAGCACCAGCTACGTTTTATTTCACTACCAGTTGTTTCCCATGGTTCGTGCTGTTTTTTTCCACACCACCATTTTAATTTTACAAGGCTAGGAAATTCATTTTGAATAAGTTTTTTGAATTTTTCTTTAGTTGTAATTAACTTTCCTTCAATTCCGTTTTCTTCCAGCCCTCTTTTTTTTACAATCTCTTGTATATACTCATATGACCATTTATTTGGTCCTTTACGACTCAATTGATTATATTGATTATATAATTTTAAACCATATTCATCTCCATATTCTCTAATTAAATACGCTTTAGCATATTTACGAACAGTTGGAGGGCTAATTCCGAAATCTGTTGCTATTTGAGCAAAAGATTTGGGCTTTTTACCTTCGAAGTTGTAGGCGTTAATTTCAGATCTAATTGCCTTTTGAATCTGTTCAATCTTTTTCTTAGTTGATATAAATATTCACTCTTTATTTTTATTAAATATTATATTTATGTAAAAGAAACAGAAGATCATTTATTTTTACATGAAGAGATTGACAATTTACTAATTTTCATAATAAATAATATTAAAATAATATTTCTTCTTCATATTATTATTCCACATTTATTTAGTATGAAAAAATGTCAGATGATTACTTAGTGAATAATTTTTTTATTAAAAATTTAATAAAAAAAAAAGCTCCTCGGTGCTTATAATGCTGATGGATCTTATATAAAAAATCAGTTTGGTGGAGTATTTTATAGTGCCAATAGACAATATTTATATGAATTAAAGAAACTCTTTAAAATAGGTTCTAAGGTATCTATAAATAGAGAACCTGGAGAGATCGTGAATGTGCTTGGTAGGGAGTGTATATCTAAAGGTTGTTGGTATATTTATTTTTCTAAGAAAGATGTTTTTATCAAAATGATTGAAAGTTTTAAATACAGTTTGGATAGAAAAAAACCTAAGAAATATCGAATATAGATTAGAGATTTAGTATGCTATAGACAGAAGAGATTGGAGATTATATTAGTTTTAAGATATATTTAATATAATTTAAAGAAACTGAAAGGTAATAATTTTTGAAATTTGCAAAATATAGTAGTGTATATATACCAAAAATAAATCATGCTATTGAATTGATTTACAGCAGAAAAATTAATAATGTAAAAAATCAATTTCTAAGAACTTACTATTCAGAATTAAGGGATTATTTTTTATCGGGCGGTAAGAGAATAAGACCTTTATTATGTATCGTTACTTACAATGCTTTTAGAAAAGTGCCAGATGATAAAATCATAATGCCGAGTGTGGGAATTGAGTTTCTTCATAATGCAAGTTTAATTCACGATGATATCATTGATAAGGATGATTTTAGAAGAGGGAAACCTGCTTTTCATTATAGATTTAAGCAATATCACCAGAAATATGATTTAAAGAAGATGGTTGCCGAAGATTTTGGAACAAATATCGGGATAATTGGAGGCGATTCTGCGTTTTTTATGGGATTAGAGGCTTATTTATTTAATGATTTTAACCAAAATTTAAACTTAAAAGCAATAGAATATTATGAACAAGTCTTTAAAGAAATTAGCGATGGCGTTCTAATTGAGATCGATATGGTCAATCAAAAGAATTTAAGTATTCAAGATTATATTAAAATGATTTCACTTAAAACCGGCGCATTGATAGAAAAGTCAATCTTGATTGGAGCAAATTACGCCGAAGTGGATGAAAAATTCCATACACATTTGTCAATCTACGGTATAAATCTCGGGATTATTTTTCAGATAATTGATGATATTCTCGGAACATTTGGGGATGAAACAGTAACTGGCAAGCCCTCTGATGGAGATATAAGAGAAGGGAAGAAGACTTGCTTATTAATCGAAGCCTATGATAAATTAGATAATGGTAAGAAAAAGCGTCTTACAGAGTTAATTGAGAAAAAAGATATGACAACTGACAATGTTCAAATGGTAAAAGATTTATTTCGAGAAGCTGATGTAATTAGTTCGAGTAAACAATTAGCAGAATCGTATTTTGAAGAAGCTAAATCAGCAATTGATAACTTAAAGGAAGTTATTAATCAATCAGAAGTAAAATTTTTTGAAGACTTGTTAAATTTTGTAAAAGAAAGGAAATTTTAAAATTTTTAAGTAGGGAATTAAATATTACAAGCAAGACAAATGTCCAAGTTTGTCTCTAGCTTTATAATATGAGTGTCTGATTTGTCTAATACAAATAATGAACGGGAATATACATCGGAGACCAATTTAACAAACCACTTACCTTTGAGTCTGATTCATTTTCAATGGAAACTCGTCTAATTTCGTATTCTAAAGAATTTCCTTTCATTGCGTATGGTGCAACTCGCACGAAACCTTTTCTAAGGTAACTGAGATCGTTTAAGGGAGTAATTGTTGGTTTTGATTTTAAAATGGCGTATAAGGGAAACACCATCTTATGATAACCAGAATGCCCTTTAGGACAATAATTTAATCCCGGGATATGAGGAATAATACAACCTTCGTCACAAATATAAAGCGTAAAAGTTCTATCGTCGTTTAAATCGTGTTCTACAATTTTACCTAAAAAAACTTCGGGTTTCAATTTACCGGTTTTCATTAGCTCGTATTCTTGAACGCTTTTTTTAATTTTAGTATCAATATAATTGTCAATCTTTGGACCTCTGTCTACGATACTTTTAAATCTACGATTTACTTTCAAAAGTCCAGAGATGCATGTTGCCCCAGAGCCGTACGAACCAAAATAAATCGTATCGTTTACCTTAGCAAGATTTTCAAGTATATAAATAATCTGTGCCCATACTGCCGCAGAATACATATTTCCAAAATGCATTGGAACTCTCAATTGCGGAAGAACTCTGCTTTTGACGCTTGAAATCAACCAATTGGAGACTTTTTCCAATTGTGAGCTCTCTAGACCTTTTTCCTTTAATTTCAAATAAATAAATTCGGGAACTACGCTTATATTATGAAGAAATGAATCTAATTTCTGAAAAATAGATGAGCTAATTTGATCTTTTTGAATATTTGACACATCCTTAATATCGTGTATCCAGCGTTTAAAAATAATTTCTTGAATACATTTTAATGGAAGCTTAGAATATGGAGCATGAAAAGTATAATAATCCGCGTAAAAATTTCCAATGCTTTTAACTAAATCGTCATAAGATCTTAACTGAAAGTTGAGATAGGTTTCTTGAGAATACCGTCCATTGGGCACTTGGGCATTAACTTCATTAGCAGATCTGAAAAAATCATTCACATTTCCTGAAACTTTTCCAAACTTCTTACTAAATGTAGCAACTCGGGGATTTCGTGAAATAACAAATGCCGTCGCACCTGAACCTTGAGTAGGTTCACCAGGAGAGCCCAACTCATAAGAAGAGATATCAGCATTAATAACTAACGCTTTACTAACTGTATCGTTTTCAATTAAAGCTATAGCATTTAAGATTGCTAATGTACCAGCAGCACATGCGTTATAAACATCTTGAGTTATTGAATTTGGTGATATGCCAAGTAATTCAACAAATATGTTAGATACAGATTTTACAGCATATGTTACTGTTTCTGTCCCAACAAAAACTGCATCGATTTCTTTAGGAGGGACATTGCCCCTAATTAGCGCATTATAACCCGCTTTCAACCCTATTGAAATTATATCCTCATCTACTTCGGGTAAACGCATTTCTTTTAACAATAATCCTTTTCTGAACTTGTTAGGATCTACTTTTCTTTTTTCAGCTAGTTCTTCAATATCCACGAAATACCGTGGTGCGTGAAAACCTATAGAATCAATACCTATGTCGCTAAATAAATAGTTATTAGAGATCAAAATACTTCCTTAAGTTTTTAAATTCTCTTCTTACTCTTGATTTTATTGTTCTAAGTATATTTTGACTATTGAGTCAATTTATATTATTTATACGAAAAACTATTTTAAACCAAAAATAATTACTTTTAATCGATTTTTTTTTCTTATTAAAAATTCGACTTTTTTTTAATAATTTTAAATTAAAATATGTTAGCTATCTCGTGAATATATACTTTTTCCTATTTTTCATATGAAAAATTAAGGAGTAAACTTTGGAAAAGTAGAAAAAAATTTAAAACATTGTCAAATTTTGATAATACAAATGTAATTTTATTAGAACTTAGGTTATAAATATGGAAGAAATACTTCAAATTGCGAAAAATTCTTTTCCGAAAGTTAAAGGTTCGGAACACATAGAAGGTATTTAGAACGAAGTAGAGATCCTCTGGGACAAATGGGGTATTCCACATATCTACGCTAAATCAATTGAAGATGCTTATTTTACCGAAGGATATATCCACGCACGCCATAGATTGTGGCAAATGGAATTATTCCGGCGTTTAACATCGGGAAAACTTTCGGAGCTTACGGGAGATGCTACTCTTGACATGGACAAACATTATAGAATAATTGGCTTGCATAGGATTGCTAAAGAGTGCGCGGAAAGATTATTAAAAGATCCAAACGAGCTACTCTACTTACTAGAATCTTACATAAAAGGCGTAAACGAGGGTATCGAAAAAGCTATGATAAATCCCCCTCTTGAATTTGCCGCCCTGAACATAAAGCCAAGTGATTGGACTTTAGAAGATACTCTCAGAGTCATTAGCCTTATAGAATGGGTTGTTGGGTTGTTAAGTTATTAAGTTATATCCCTTTTCGCGATTCATAGAGTCGTATTTTTTAATCCAATGCTTTTCTTTCTCGTTTAATTCTTCTAAATTTTTCGCTTTATCGAGGTAATTCCATTCAAACGACTTTTTACCGTATTTTATAATGGAGTTTTGTAAATGTGTCCCGTACACAGTTTCGTTTGGAAAAAGCTCTCTCGCTTCCTTTACTTTTGATGCTTGTTTACAATGCCAAATCCATATGTCATTTGGAGTTCTAGGAGATCCAACTTTTCCAATGTATACTTTTCCGTTTACTTTGTTTTTTATGATGTAAATATAACCGTAGGTGTTCGACTTTAAAATTTTTTTATTCTTACTGATTTTTGTACCAGACAATTTTTTTTATCACCACCTCATGTTTTGATTTTTTTTATTTAAACCCCGAGAGACCGACCATTTATGTCTTTGCTCTCTAACTTGTTGTCTTACTTTCTGATTTTTTGGTGATTTTAAAATTTTTTAAAAGATCTATTTTCAGCTCAATAAAATTTTTAAATTAAGGATCTTCTTCAATTTTTTTTAAAACCATACAAATATTGGGAAATGCTTCCTCTAATTTTGCTTTTCCTGATATTTTAATTAAATCTGTTATATCTTTCATACCATTTCTATTTAATATTTCGTTTATTTCATGCTTAACTCGATCTTTTACCTCTTTATTTTCAATTCCAGAAGTATCAATATCAACATCTAATTTTATTTTAATCAATCTTACAGCTTCTTGCTCAATACATTCTTCTATTCCTGAGATGATACAAAATAAATCTATTTTATAATTACCCTTTTCGCATTCAATAAAATATGCTTCTCTAATAGGTAACAATCTATTAATTCCAAATGCTCTATTTGATAGAGCATTCCTAAGCTCATTCTCTATATCTTCGCTAAAGTATTCACCATCAATAATGCAAATTATAAATTTTGTTTCATAAATTTCAGCTAATTCTTTTAATGAATTGAAAGCAGATTTTCCTTTTTTATGTTGGATTTTAAGAGTAGGATTAAATAAAATTTTGCTTTTTCCATTGTATTTAATTCCTATTTCTTTTAATATTCTTAAATCATACGATGAGTCTCCTGTTATTATCAGAAAAATTGAATTAGATCCTCTCATATCATTTGTAAGGATTTCTGATTCTATATATTTCATAGCAATCACATTAACTTATAAATCTACTAATAAACGTGGATCTATGTTTCCATCAAATAAATTTCGAAGTCTATCAAATGTTAACTCCTTATAATCTAAAATGTCTTCTTCCGATTTCTGTAATTGTAGAATTGAACTATTATTAATTCTTGCTTCATTGAAATAATACAAAACATCTATACTATGAGTTGATATTATTGTTTGCCATTTTTTTTCTCCTAACCATTCTATAAACATCTTTATTAAAGACGGATGAAGTCCTGCTTCAAAATCATCGAGTAACAACACATCTGGATTTAATACCTCAATTAAAGACATCAGCTTTACAATTTTCTCTGCACCTGATCCTAGATCATTCAATTCTAAGAAAAAAGAATCATCTTGAAAAATTTTTCTTATACTAAGTGGAGTTAAAAAGACAATCTCACTATACTTATCATCAACGTATTTACTTAAGGTTTCAGCAACATTACGATGAATTTTATTTTTTTCAATTAATTTTCTTAAAGATTCTATTTTAATTTCTATTTTCTGAATAATTTCTGTGTCATTCGGTATATATATGGTCTTATATTGTGTCCCAAAGTAAGCACCTTTAATTATTTGATGATCTTTTTTTAGAACGAAATTGTTTACTTGAAGATCAATAGATACCTTTTGATTATCAACCTTAAACTCTATTTCTGCATACCCCTCATAACGATATAATAATTTTCTATAACCTTTTAATTCAGAAGGATGAAGATATAAAAGTGTATTTATTCTCGCTTGACCCATAATCGGTTCGGTTGAACTTGGATTTGGAAAAAGAGAAATTGCTTCTAGTATAGTGGATTTTCCTGAATTGTTCCTACCTATCAAAACTGTGAATTTAGAAAATTTTATGGGTTTAATAGTCTTCTTTATTCCTCTAAATTCTCTGATGCTTAGTTCTTGGATTAACATTGCCTTTTAATGAGAGTTTTTAATATTTATAAAAAACATTAGGATTTTAATATTTTTAATATTATTTATGTTTTTGTTCAAGAAACGATCTTTGTTCAAAAATATTTGTGTTTAAATATTGTGGTTTAGATATGGGTGTGTCTTTTAATTTACTCTAAAGAAAGGGTGTTTTTACCCATTTTGTAGAGGTTTTGTATTTAATCGTTTTTTCAATCACCTTTTTATTTTGGGGAAGCCCTTATGGCTTCCCTCTTTTTACAATTTACTATTCACTAAAGCGTCTTTTATTCTTTAAAATTTGAAAGTTTGCGATTGACTTTTATAGAATGTCTTGTGACGCAATCTTGATTTAGTTAACATTCGTCTATAAATCAAAAAGGGTGAGTTTAAAAATGTGAATTTAAAATATTATTGAAATGAGTCTTTTAATAGTGTATTTCGCTATAACCGTAATCTTTTTTCTCGTTTGCTTAATCTTTTACCTTTTCAAATCAATAAGTTTCAAAAGAGATATTTTAGGCAATTATTCGTTTAATCTTATAAATCTGTCCCTTATAATCTCGTTTGTTGTCTTATTGGTTGTTTTTTTTGCGAATATAGACGCGTTTACGATTCCAAACTCGTATTTAATCGTATATACTTTTCTTTCGTCGGTGTTATTGTTCTTTTCCCTTATGTTCGTAATTTTTGCTTACCAAATTAAAGGTAAATACATCATAACGCTGGATCGTCCAAGTTTACGGTATTATTCGGGGGCGTGGTTGCGGGAATGCTTTGCGGATGGACTACTTGTTTGCCACTATTTTTATAATTTTTTTTTCATAAAATCAATCGTGATATTTTAAAAGCATTAGGAGTATTAATTGTTGTCTTTTTATTATACAAAAATATTAGGAAAAAATTTACGATGTTTGAAGAAATAAAGGCATTTCATTCTCTAGGAGATCTCTTAGTAACTGTCATTTCGTCAATTTTAATGGAGTGACCTTTCTCTAACTTATAAAGATTCCTCACGTTTTTTTTAACTGTTATTGCAAGACTACCGCCCCCAGCTTTTATTATTTTACTAGGCATGGGTATATCTACGGGAGTGGGTTCTGTTTGATCTGGTTCTGTTATTAATCCGCATATATGTATTTGAACCAAATCTCCCGCTTGTAAATCTAATAGCTCTATTTTGGCGGGAGGTAATAAAAACCGTATTGATTTTGATGTTCCAGTAACAGTTTTTTTCTTTGATACCGTTAATTCTGCAATAAAGCTCAATTTTATTCCTCAAATAATTTTTTTTTTCGTATTAAGAACACTTAAAGTTATTATTTAACAGATTTAAATTTTTATAACAGAAATAAATAACGACAAAAAGTTATTAACTTCTAGAATTATCAACAAATTATAAAATTCCTAAAATATATTATGGAAAATATTCTTTATCATCTTTAAATTTTAAAATACAATTTAATCGTTAAATAATAGATTAATTCCATACTTTTATTATATTAAAGATATCTTTCGTATTAAAAGATCGAGAATATGATACAAACATTTAAATACTATTCTTATAATATTTATTAATGTAGAAATAATTAATGTAGAAACAATTTAGTCGGAACTTTCCGACGGTCTTTACAATCTTTAAGAGGTAACGATTAATGAAAAATCAATCTAAAAGAAACAAAAAAAAGGGAAGAGAAGAACACGCTAACAAGACTTTTGATACACATAGAAACGGTATGATAAATAAAGCATTATCCAATAATATCAATTTAGTGGTACGGTTATTACATGATAGTTTTTTATTTTTTAGAGAAATCGAACAACGGTCAGGAGAAAAAGGATTATATCGAGAGTTTATAAAAGTTATAAGTCTTAAAAGGCAAAAGATTTTTTTCAAAAAACCTCTAAAACGAGATCAAATTGATTTTGAATTATATATATAAAAGCGAAATGGTTATGTCAGAAAGTAACGGAAAAGCCGAAAAAGACGAGGAAGACAACTATTTGCCTTTTATTCGCAAAAAAGATATTACAAACGACGAATTAAAAGAAGTTCTTAACATAATGTCGCGACTATTACACGATAATTTTGTTGTTTTCGATCAAATCTTTCAATATTTAACGCACAGAGGTATATATGTAGATTTTTTGATTTCTTTAGATCCTAAAATTAGAGCTATTTTTGAAAGTTCCGTTACAAATAAACGAAAATTTAATTTTCACATATAAGAGGGACATTAATGGAAGAGGAAAAGACCAGAGAAATGGAAGAAAAAGAAGCTAAAAAAAAAGAAGCCGAAATAATAGCGAAAGAAAATAGAATAAAAAAGTACAAAAATCCTTTAGGTTTAAAATACGAACAATTTAAGGTGAATCTAAACGTATTCCTTACAAAGTGAGCTTATGAAAAAAAAGAGAATCGGAAAAAAAAAAAAAAGAAATAGAAGAAATTAAGATCGAAGATTTGCTCACGGAAGAAGCTAAGAAAATATGCGACGACTTAAACAACTACGACAGCAGTTTAAAATGTAAGATTTGTAAGAAAAAAATTAAAAAAATTTCTTATCCGAATTACTTTCCTTTATACGCAAGTGTGGACAAAGAGCGTTTCTTCACTTTTCATTGTAGGTGTTGTTTAAAGAAAGGTACTGCCAAAAAATTTAATAAATTAGTTGGAAGGTTGGAAAATAGATTTGATTACGTGTACGATATAAGGGGGTAAAAAGCAAATGGGTGGTTACAGAACGGTAAGAATACCTGCTCGGTTAGTAGAAACCGTAGTAAAAATAATAAAAACCCAAAAAGAATTAGGGTATAGATCGCATTCTGAATTTATAATCGAGGCAACGAGAAGGAGAGTTGAGAAATTTATCGAAAGAAAAGAAAAAGAATAAAGGAATTATTGAATGGGGTGTGACATTTAACGCAAAAAGGTAATAAACCTTATTTTTCTTGTGTAAAAAGGTTTAACAAATTATTAAAACGAAAACCGTTTATTAAAGACGAACGGTTTTTCGACTTTAATTTCAGTTCGGAGATACTGCATCGCAAAGACGAGCTAAAACTTCTCACGGATTTATATTCCATCCTTATTTTAAGACCGCGCGCTTTATCGGTTAATCAATTTATAACAGGTAATGTTGGTGTAGGGAAAACAGCGACAATCAAGAGGTTTTGCAACGATTTCGTTAAAATTGGAGCTAATAACAAGGTATTTGTAAAATATGTTCATATTAATTGCCGAAAAGAGCGATCAGAATATAAAATATTGTCAAAAATTATTAGATCGTTCAATAAAAACATGCCAAAAAGAGGTTATTCGCCCCAAGATCTTATAGAAATTATTATCGATTTTCTTGACGCTCAGAAAGCGCATCTTTTACTAGTCTTAGACGACTTAGATTCCATAGTCAAAAAAGACGATGGATTGCTTTATGCTCTAACACGATTAAACGACGAATTTATTAATAAGCCTGAAAAGGTATCAATTATTGGAATTGTAAAAGATTTATCTTGTATATTCAAGATTAAGGACGAAATTAGGAATTATTTTTCAGATATTCCCCTTGAATTTAAGAGGTACAATAAAAGGCAAATCTTTGACATTTTGAAACATAAAGCTACGAACGGCTTTCACGATGGGGTTATCTCTGACGAAGTAATAGAATGGATCGCTGAACTCGTCTATCCAAAGGGCGATATCCGGTACGGAATGAACATTTTGTGGAAATCCGCTACCTTAGCTCAAAGTCAGGATCAACCTTTAATCACGCTAGATTGCGTTGCTTCAGCCAACCAAGAATTATTTCCTTCCTCAAATCTCGATTTCTTGAAGCTTAAAGCAAAAGATAAATTAATATTTTTGCTCGGAATTGTTAGGCGCTTAAAAAACAGTAACACTCCACAAACTACTGTAAGGGAGGTCTTAAATGCTTACATAAAATTGTGTGAAAAAGCTGGAATCCTTCCTCAATCTTATATGAACTTATTAAATTATCTTCATGAATATCAAGACGAAAAAGTAGTGTCAATAGATATTAAAAGCGATAAAATAGTAAATCATAATTCCTTGATTAAAATTCCTGTTAAAAATTTATTAAAATTAGAAGTAGACATAATAAAATTGTTGGATTTGAAAGATATCCAAATATAATTATTTGTAAACAAAAAATAATCAAAAAAAGTAAAAATAGGGTAAAAAAAAATGGAAAAGAAGTTAATATGTCCTCGTTGTGGAGAAACAAATGTTAAAGATTATGGAAAGATAATAGAATGCCTCGATTGTGATTTAGAATTTTTTAAAGACTATATAGAAAACATCGACGATAAAACAGCGGTTCTTTCAATCCAAGAAATGAAAAAAATTGTCGAGGAATTCAAAAAGCCAACTAAGAAAGAAAGAGAATTTGAAAAAGATTTAAGGAATAAAGACGAGAAAAAGGTGAGCAAATGAGTAAATGTGCAAAGTGCGGGAGTAATTTGGTCGAAGATTCCGAGAGTAAAATCCTTAGATGCTCTAAGTGTGAAGAATATCACGTGGGTTTTATGACGATTGTCAACTTACGAAATGCGTGGAGCAATGTATTGGATAAAACGAACGAAATTTTAGGTAAAATAAATGTGCTTTTAGAGGTATTGCCTAAAAAAAACGCCAACAGGATTGAAATCCGCGCTATGTACGAGAAATTAACAACTACAGTCATTAAATCGCTACAATCTAAAATAAGAGAGTTATTCGAAAGTTTATTTCCTTCTTTCTTGGTAGAGGCTTCAAGGAGGTTTACAGAACTGTCAAACCAACTCGAAAATAACGAAATTGGTTTGAAAAGAATTCTTAAAAAACTCCCTGAAGAAATATATTACGATTATAAGGCAACTCTCACGAAAAAAAGATTCCCGAAAGTTGAAAATGTCGAACATAATTTACATATCTACGAAATTTGCATTTCCGCACACGGAAAAAATCTTATTAACAAAATATACGAAAAATTTGAAAATCAAGAAAAAAAGCTCAAACATGAATTAATGACGGGGCTTTTTCACGCTGTTCGCTCTTTTTGCGAAGAGGCATATCATCGCTCCTTAGACGACTTTAAAGCAGGCAATTACACTATCGTTTTTGCGTCTTGGGACATGATAACTGACAAAAA
>JAUWBH010000201.1 GCA_030605085.1 Promethearchaeota archaeon
AGTTGCTCTACAATTTCTCCTTCAATTTCGATTTCCATTTTTTTATCACTTCTTTTTTAATTTTTTTAAAGTTTTTTAAAAATTAATTCTTAATTAATAAGAATTCGTTCAAACTTTTAAATCTATTCACGAAATTCACCCTTTATAGTATTAACCTCGAAATATTTTAAGATTTTATATATAATAAATAATATTTTTTGTATATTTTCGTCATCTCTACATCTATAGGATTTTAGGGGGATTCTGAGGTGATCCTATAAATTTTTCGAGTTCTGGTAGAGAATAGTTATTTATATAAGAACATCCGTTTTCAGAAGCAAGAAAAGACAAAAAACCAAGAATATTGATTAAGATATAGACTAAGCAAGGGAAATCCACATTCCACACAATTGAAGCTCATTCCTTAGAGCTTTCCCGAAGCCCTCAGATTTCTTCTAACTCGCTTTTTTCATCACCTTTGTTAAATGTTTATGAAAATTTTTAATACCTCTTTATTTAAATAGTCTTAATTAAAAAAAATCCTAAAGCATAAAAATAAGATAAAGTAAAGTTCTTTAACCAATCCTACTTTTTTTAATTTGTTTTTAATATTACCACAAAATAGAAAGTAATTAGAGAAACTCTTCCCATTGGCAAGGACGATTGTGCTTATTCAAAAAATCTTTAATCGTGTGTAGCAGAGTTTCTGGCTCATAAATCCACACTCCAAGTTTATTGAAAGATGCACATAACAATTCATTAACACTGAGATTTCTTTTTATAATCAACCCATATAGACCTACTTGTGGAATTGAGTTTATAAAAGATTTTCTAAGAGTATTTAAAGATAAAATAGGTGTTTCATTAGGCTTATAATCAATCACAAATACAGAATTTTTAATAATTTTAATCAAATCGACATGACCAGTTAAGTATAAATTTTTATGCTTTTCCCAGATGGGGATTTCACCACCAATGCTATTAGAATCCTTCTCCATTTGTAGAGACAACACATAATCATGTCCAGCACTCCCATGAGCATAGGGTTTTTTTGTTGTTGGATTAACAAACGCTTTTTGACCATATCGTTCTCTGATAACGCTATTTTTAGATAGTTCTATTAAATAACAAACGGACATATGTATGTTGCAATTTTCAAAAATTACCTTAATTTTTCCAGTATCAATAAGATTTTTAGTAAAATCATATTTTATTTTTTTTGGGTCTATATTTTTTAGTGTATTACCGAACTTTGATATTCTTGGAAAATTGACATAATTATCCATAATATAATCTGGAAAGCCTAAATTTTTTTGTACTAATCTTAAATGATTTAAAAATATCGGAAAGTTTTTTGCTTTTTGTAAATTTCCTATTATAGGGGTATCCCTCCAATATTCATTTGGATATATAGGTGGTCTCTTAAGTCCAGCTATATTTCGGATATCTTTGAAATTTATTTTATGATAATATATAGCATCATAAAATTTTTGAAATTCGTTATTAATCAAAGAAGTAGGAGGCGCATAACCATCTTTGATTCCATATTCCTTCTTGAATTTATTCGACATTACATTTTCTAAGAGAAATCTTGTTGCGTTTTTAACTGCCATTTCATAGGTTCTTGGATTACCCATTTTACTCCAAGCAAAATCGCTCCAACTCTTATACTTATTTACTATAACTAACCCAGACATGTTAACGACATCATCATAATTAATTTTTTTGTTATAAATTGCAAGATAAAAATTTTGATGTTCGTGATTATTGTATTCTTTTATCCAGCGAATACGAGGCGCATCTCCCACTTTTAGATTGAAAAAATCCTTAAATTTATCCGTCATCACATTATTCAGTAAATAGTCTGATGCATTTTTAACCGCATCTCCATAGGTTCTTGGAATACTCATTTTGCTCCAAGTAAAATCACTCCAATCCTTATATTTATTTACGACAACTAACCCAGCCATGTTAATGGCATCATCATAATTTATTTTTTTATTAAAGATTGCGCGATAGAAATTTCGATGTTGTCCCGAATTATATTTATATATCCATTGAGAATTAGGCGCTTCTCCCTCGCTTAAATTAAAGAATTTCTTGAATTTATCCGTCATCACATTATTCAGTAAATAGTCTGATACATTTTTAACCGCGGCTCCGTAGGTTCTTGGGATACCCATTTTGCTCCAATCAAAATCGCTCCAATCCCCATGTCTATTTACAACAATTAACCCAGCTGCGTAAACGATATCATTATAATTCATTTTCCTATTATAAATTGCAAGATAAAAATCTTGGTGTTCATGATTATTATATTCTTTCATCCAACTACCACAAGGTGCTTCTCCATCTTTTAAATCAAAGGTTTTCTTTAATTTATCCGTTATAACATTATTCAGTAAATAAACTGATGCATTTTTGACCGCTTCTTCGTAAGTTCTTGGGACACCCGTTTTGTTCCAATTCATGAAACCCCATTTTGAATTCGAATAATTTGCGAGTACTTTATAACGATAAGTCCGATTATTTCGGCAGAAAATCTTTCTTGATGGGCAAAAAAACAATCCGTTCATTATGTTGCTGAATTTTATTTGCTTATTTAAATAGTTTAACCATTTTTTTTTATGGATTTCTTAATATAAATTTCTATTACTAAGATTGAATTAAATTTCTTCTTAATTTTATAATTAATACCTAAACACCTTATTATTCTATTTATTATTTAGAATTAAACTAATATTTTCTAAAGAATTATCTTGACCTACTATTGAATATACATAGTTTATATTTTCCATATTTTTTCAAGTTGTAACATAATTTTTTGTAGGTAAAATTAAAATTTAAAGTTAAACTCTCAGAAAATTTAATAATTTTTTTAAAAAAAAGAATTGAAAAAAAATTTAGCAAGAATTAAAAATGGATAAAAAAATTAAAAATTAAAATTGTATTTAATGATTAATGTTCACATAGTCTTCTTTGATCTGTTGTGTAAGTTCTCTGACTGCAATTTCGGTGATATCCTTTACGGTTTCAATCATTGATGTTGAATTGCAAGAAAGTTGTTCGGTATTTTCAAAATTAGATTTGATAACATAAAGGATCGATGTGTCATAGAAATGATCTCTTTTAATATTAACTTCAACAGTTAACATCTTTCTCTTCATTAATAACATCTTTGATAATTATTTTAAATTTTAAAAAATATATTAAAGATATCATGCAAAATATTCAAGCAAAAAAAGAAAGCTTAATGCGTATATTAGGGATGGTTTTAATCCTTTTTGGTCTACTCATTACCCTTATTCTTGACTATATTTTCGTAATGGCAAATCTTACATTGTATCTATTGATTCTCTTAATTATAATTCCTTGGTTTTTATTGATTATCTTGTTGAAGCTGGAAAAAGATTTTGTTGTTGATAATGTTATAATATTTTTTATTATCCTCTGTGTGTATACGATTATAATTATATTCGTAGCATTTTCGCTAAGTCCTAATGAATCTACTTCATTATTATTTATTATGTTGGTGATTTCTGATATTTTGCTATTGATTTGCTGGCATTTCGCATTTTCTATTTATAAGAAGGAGAAATTAATTTTTCTCTTATGCGGCATCGGATATCTCATTATAAGCGCAATATTTAGAGTTTGGCCACCCGTATTTAATTTAATATGGATTATCAAACTTGTTCCATCAGGGCTCGTTCTTCTTGGAATAGTCTCAATATTATTTGCAGAGTTGAGAATGAAAAAAAAAGGCTTACTGAATTATATATAACTATAGAAAATTATTTTTTTTTATTTCTTTTATTATTATTTATTCGTCTAATCGTTTCCATAATCCTCTATAATCTTCTTTAGAAATAGTTACGGTTTTTTTTATAGAATCTGATTGTTCCTTTCTAAAAGATTCAGGAAGATCATTCTTATCTTGAGTAATTCATTCGAACATTTAATAGCCGGATACAAAAACTTAATAAAGACCTAAAGCATCAATAAAAAAAAAATAAGTAGTCATCATTTTATTTAATTCATCAATATTCATTACTAAATCAAGAACATCACCCACTCTTGGAATATAAATTGTTCTTTTATCTTCAGAGATCTTTATTTTATCAGGAATTTCATGAGCTTCTATCCGTCGAAAGACATTGAACTTAGTATAGATTTTCGATAAAAAATCAGCTAATTTTTGATATCTTTTCCTTAATTTCAATCTTAAAAAATCTTTTAAGAGAGTTCTAGTTCTTGAATTAAAAGGTCTAGGCGAAATTAAAAAATAACAATCTTTCTTTTTTTTATAATCCCTATTATTTTCTGTTAGAATATGATAGAGTCGGCTTAGAAACTTAGTAAATTGGATATTAAATGAATCAATATCTTTCAAAAGTCTCAATCCTTCATAAATCATTGGTAAAGAACCATGTTTCAGAGCATCTAAAAAAAAAACAGACATGTTACAATATTTCTCAGCGAAATTCGTATCTTCAAATTTTTCATGTTCTTCATATATATTTTCAGAGCTAATTTCTATTAGGGGGTCATCTTTAGAAATGGTAGCTCTTACATTTTTTACAATTGCATCAATTCCATTTGTAATAATTGACTTTAAATCTTCTTTAATATCCGTAATATTTGATTCTATATTACTTTTTAATTGAAGGATATCTTTTTTAGTATAATTAGTTGGAAATAGATCGTTCTGTTCTTTAAATTCTTTCATTTGACTATATAAATAATGTAATAAGGAATTTTTATGAAAAAGTATCATATTTGGACTTATTGTCTTTTCAAAATAGTTTTTCATTGAATCTTCAATTTCTTCTTGGTAAAGTAAAGGATTCTTCTTTTTAACTTGATCAATGAAATCATAATATTCTTCGACAACATCTTTCATCCCATCTAAAACAATTTCTTTTGTAAAATCGTGCATACCAAATAGTCTAAAAATTTCTTTTAAGCCAGAATAGTCTTCGTTCCACCATAACAATACTCCACTCCTATATTTTATCAGATCCAAAATGAATAGAATAAGATCATCTACTATTGTATCTTTTTTTGCTGCTAATAATTCTATTAATTCAAATATAAGTTCAATTTTCTCTTTTTCATTGTTATTTGATGGATTGTCCATATTACTTCAATTTTAGTTATGTAAATATCATTAAGTCAAATCTTTATATGATTCATTTACCATTTAATTTTTATACAAAAGTTTTGAAATTTTTGTAAAATTTTAAATTAATTATTCCTTCTTTAATAAAATAGAATAAGAGAGTATCAATTTTTTATGTTTAAAAAAAATTCTATAAAAATATTTCAATGATCAAACCACCTGCACATGTCGCCAAACCATCACGACCCGATAGCAGGTCTTGGGCTACATTGTCCTCGAGGCTTCATAGATCCATTTTTTCTCTATAGCCCCATTCAACAAACTTTTTCATAGCAATCTCAGTATATTTAATAAAATACTACTCCATACTTCAGAAAAGGGAAATAGTGAAGACAAAGTGCAAAAAATAATCTATTAATTCTTTAGGTATTTTGACGCTCTCTTCCATTAAACTTAAAACTCCAAACTAACAATTTTCTATTTTAATTCGTAAATCTTACATTTATCCCCCTAAAAATAGTAAATTTTTACCACAAAATATGATTCAACCTTAAAAAAATAGCTTTTGATTTTTAATTCTAAAGGGGATAAATGGTTTAGTTAAAAACAATTCCATCTAAATACATTAATTTAAATAACTAATGCATTTTTCGTGTCGAAACAATCGAAGATGTGATAACCGAGAAAATTTTTATCTCATTTTAATCTTTAGAATTTGAATGTTCCTTTTAAAAGTTTTTGCGTTAGGAGAGTCACTTAATCCAAGCTGTGATAGAATTTGTAACGCTTCCTCGTACCTTTTTAGCGCTTCGTCATAGTCCCCTCGTGCGTCATATATCGTACCGATGTTATTAAGACGAATGGCATTCCCCGATAAATTACCCAACTGTTCGTCAATTTTTAACGCTTCTTCGTACAGTATCAACGCCTTCGCATAGTTCTCTTGCATTTTATAAATCATCCCAATGTTATTAAGGTGAGTGGCTTTCGCCGGCAAGTTTCCTAATTGCTCGTCAATCTTTAACGCTTCTTTGAAATGTTTTAACGCTTCTATATAGTTCCCTTGTGTTTTATAATTCATCCCGATGTTATTAAGATGAGTGGCTTTCCCCGACAAATCACCCAACTGCTCGTCAATCTTTAACGCTCCTTTGAACAGTTTTAACGCCTCCGCATAGTTCCCTTGCGCATTATGAATTAATCCAATGTTGATAAGATCTCTAGCTTTCGCCGGCAAGTTTCCTAATTGCTCGTCAATCTTTAACGCTCCTTTGAACAGTTTTAACGCTTCCACATACTCCCCTTGTGTTTTATAAATCGTCCCAATATTATTAAGATGAGCGGATTTCCCTGACAAATCTCCTAATTGTTCTGAAATCTTTAACGCTCCTTTGAACAGTTTTAACGCCTCCGCATAGTTCCCTTGCGCATTATGAATTAATCCAATGCTGTTAAGACGGATTGCTTTCCCAGATAGATCTCCTAATTGCTCGGCAATCTTTAACGCTCCTTCAAACTGTTTTAAAGCTTCCACATACTTCCCTTGCATCTCATATATCAATCCAATGTTATTAAGATAAGTAGCTTTCGACGATAAATTTCCCAATTGCTCAGAAATCTGTAATGCTTTTTTATATAGTTTCAACGCCTTCGCATAGTTCCCTTGCATTTTATAAATCGCCCCAATGTTATTAAGACGAGTGGCTTTCCCAGACAAATTACCCAACTGTTCGTCAATCTTTAATGCTTCTTTGAAATGTTTTAACGCTTCAGCATAATTCCCTTTCGTACTATAAATCAATCCATTGTTGCTAAGATAAGCAGCTTTCCAAGATTGATCCCCTAATTCTTCAGCAATGGGAATTATTCTTTCTCCACATCTCATTGCATCCTCATATATATCAAAATCGAAATAAATTTTATAAGGAATTTGATATTTCACTATTTCGTGTGGAGTTTTAACATTATGCTTGAGCCAAGCCATTGGGCTCGTTGAAAAATTATCCAGACTTATTTTTGGCTCGGTATCTAATATTTCTTCGATCAACCTTGTTGTGTTTGCGTCCACTCGGTAAACAGGGATTGCGTTATTCATTCGTTGAATATCCACTAGTATTTGATTAATTTTTTCCAATTTATTGGTTGCATTTATATCAATTTCGTAAATTTGTTCTTTACCACCGTCGTTGCTTACAAAGTTAATCCAAACGAGATTTCGAAGGTTTTTCAAAACCTTTAAAGTAGGGACGATGTCAAAATCGTCCATACCAGAATAGCCCATTACAATCAACGAGCGATCATTTGAGATATTATCAAACAATGTGCGTTTAAAAGGCTCTACTTGAAAGACATTCAATCCTTTTTTGTTTAAACCAAGTGCTTGCATAGTTGCAACTAACCATCTTCTTGTATTTTCTCCCGTAATTATATTTTTAGTCGAGCCATGGATCTTGTATACTGCTTTTTTTCCTTGCTTAAATAATTCGTTTGGATTTTTGTATTTTTCAAAATCGTCCTTAGTAATGACTGGAACAACCATGTCTTTAGGGACATTTGATTGAAGGAGAGCGTATTCTATTAAGAAATCAAAGTTCGTAGTCATTACAAAATGCCCCTTTTTAATCATTTCTGCTAAGAAAAAATGTTGAATGTTCGGTTTGTCGGACTGACCGTAATAGTCGATGATTTTAAGCTCTCTGTCTAAGCGGTCTCGAACGATTTCGACTAATCCTTCAAAACGGAGTTGTTCTAAGTCCAAGATCTTTTCGATTTCCGATTCGGCACAGGTATATTTAATAATTGCTTCCATCATAGAGCGTCCAGCAGGTAAGCAGGAGGGAGCGTCAACAGAACATCCTGCGCCCACTAAAAAGGTCAATTTTGCGTTATCTGTTAAAAAATCTTTTATCGTAAGGTTTGTAGATTTCATTGGGAATTTCGTAGAGAATAATTTATAAATTTATAATGTTAAGAAGTTGAAAATGCTTTTTATACTTTTTCTGAACA
Organism: Promethearchaeota archaeon; assembly: GCA_030605085.1. The sequence goes on from JAUWBH010000201.1 coordinate 8,108, forward strand.
AATTGTATCACTGAATTTTGCAATTAAGCAGAAATTTTAGGGATTAACTTTGTCTATGGACTATTTTATAATTTTTAAATTACTAAAGAAAAAAGGATTAAAAAAAAAATAAGATGTACTTAACATCCCTATTCTGACGAAAACTATTGCGATTCCTGAGATTATTGTGTCAAGTGCTCCGAAAACGACAAATAAAATGTTAGCTATCATTAGATATATAAAATTTTTTCTTATTATTTCAAGATTTATAACCATTTCTCGATTTTCTAAATATGCTTTATTAAGATTTCAATGGGAACGAATAAAATGTTGATTAAATGTTGATTAAATTTAATCTCATTATACGTATTCATTCTATTGATTTTCATTCCGTGGTTTGTCATTATAGTATTACTAAAACTGGAAATAAATTTTCTCGTTGATAAAATGTCAATTATTCTGATACTTTTAGCGATATATTCGATTATAATCATTATAGTAGGAAACATATTTAGCACCAGCATATCAGCAACTTTAATTTTCGTAACAACAGCTATTTCTGAGATATTGATTATTCTATGTTGGCAATTTGCGATTTCTATTTACAAAAAGAAGAAACTAATCTTTATAATAGGGGGTATAGGATATTGTCTCTTAACCCTAATTTATCGACTATCACAATTAATGGCTCAAGTATTCTGGCTCATAAGTTTAGTGCCATTGGCAGCAATAATATTCGGAATGTTTTTAATAATATTCGCGGAGTTAAGGATGAAGAAAAAAGGCCTTCTACACTGGGTGTAAGACTAGTGAATTAGAATAAAATAAATTTACACGGTAAAAATTAAATAAAAAAATGAGTGAATTTACTCATCTTCTTTTTTTAATAAAATATTTTTTTTTAGCGCAATAAATTCTATTAAATATTTACCATTGTTATGTTGAAGGTTTTAAACCAAGGTACGAAAAATAAGATGTGCTTATCATCCCTAGTCTAACGATAATTATTGCGATTGGTGAGATTACAATAGTATCAAGTGTTCCGAAAAAACCAAATAAAAGGTTAGCTATCAATAGATAGATGAACTTTTTTCTTATTATCCCAGTTGATTGATATGCTTTAATGATGTATCCTATTATCGCAACCGATAGAGAAGAAATTATCAAAAAAACAACGATCAAGAATGTTATAGTACCCGTCTTATAACTAGCGTCAATTAGATGGTCTCCGTTGGGCGAAGTAAATTCAAAGACCTCAAATGGAAATAAAATTATCATCAATACTAAGAAAGAACAAATAACTCCATATATAGAGACGACTATTTTTTTTACGCGAGGTGCTATGAGTTCGAACATTACATAAAACGAAACAATATTCAACGGAAGTACCCATATATAACTTAAAATCCCATATAATCCCCTTGAATTGTCCATGTTTTTTCCAGTCATCAAAATTGTAATAAAATCCACAGAAGGACCTAAATATAAAAGACCTACAAATATCACCACAAATCCATATAAGAAAAGGAGTTTTGCATCCAATTTTCTACCCTTGTACAAGAAATATGTACCTAAAATTATAGAAATTATCAAAGTACCTATTAATGTGGCAATTCCTTCAAGCCAAACTTCAAAAGACACCATTTTTTTTTACATCTTTTTAACTATCATTTAAATTTAAATAACATTTATTTAACTGTGCTTTTAAAATATATAAATCTTTTTTCGGTTAGCTCATCCTGAGTCTTACATTATTTGATATTTTGTTTTTTCAATTTATAGTATTTAATATTTTGTTTCACTTATCTATTACTACTATTTTGATGGTTTTAAACCAATGTACGAAAAATAAGATGTGCTTAGCATCCCTATTCTGACGATAACTATTGCGATACCTGAGATTATTGTGTCGAGTGATCCGAAA
>JAUWBH010000172.1 GCA_030605085.1 Promethearchaeota archaeon
ACCAATTATGGTCGCACCAAATAAAAAAATTTTAACTAATCCTGAAATTGTTGCAAAAATGAAAGAGTATAAAACCAACTTATCAGGTCAGATAAATTCAGCTCATCAAATTGGAATCGTTTTTTCCAAAAAAAAGGGGCAAACTAGAGACGAATATCGGGACGAAGTGGATAGAATTTCTTTACACTCCCATAAAAACGCGTGTTCTAATTGGGATCAAAGAGGCAAAGAAATTGAACCTATTTGGTGTCCAAAACTCGACGATGATGGAAAACCAATGTTAGATGATAAAAACAATGTAGCACAGGACGAAAGTCTTTCTGTATTAACTAGCAAGGACGAAGGACCACGCCCAACCACGTCATTGGAAATATTAGGAAAATTGAAAACCATTACAGGGCGTAGAAACGAAGCATTTTTAACTGCTGGTAATAGTTGTCCAACAACCGATGGCGCTACTGCACAAATATGGATGACTCGAGGACTTGCTGAGGAATTAGGATTAAAAATTAGAGCAACCATAATCAATTTTGCCTCAGTAGGAACTGATCCAGTCTTAATGCTAACAGGACCAATTAAAGCGATGCCGGAAGCTTTAAATCGAGCAAACATGACTTTTGACGACATGAGTTTCATTGAAATCAACGAGGCTTTTAGCCCAGTAGTGCATGCATGTTGCTATGATTTAGGAATAGACTGGGAAGATCCTCGGTTTAATCCGTGGGGTGGAGCGATAGCGCTTGGACACCCAACGGGTATGACGGGATGCAGATTAATCGGATCAAATGTTCATCAATTAGAGGATTCGGGAAAAGAGTTCGCAATTTCTTCAATGTGCGTAGGTTTCGGAATGGCTATTGCGACTATTGTAAGGAACGAACATCCTAAATAAGAATGTTAATACTATTCTCTTTTTTATATTTTTAAAGACTAATTTTATTTAATATAATTAAATCTCTCTATTTATCTAATGATTAATATAGAAAAATGGCGTTCTATATTTAGTAATAGAGAATACTCAAGAAATTATTTAGAAATAGATTATGGGGAGGATTATATTGACTTTGATATCAAGCGGGAGTCACTATTAGATCTCCTTAATCTTCATGAAGATAAATTTGGCAACGAAAATATTATAATCATTAGGGCGCCTGGTAGAATTAACTTGATGGGGAGGCACATCGATCATCAAGGCGGGCATGTCAATTTAATAGCAATTGACAGAGAGATTTTTTTGACAGCATCACCAAGAAAAGATTCGAAAACCGTTGCCTATAATTTTAACGATAAGTTATTTCCAAAAATAGAATTTGATTTCTCAAATTGGGATTTGGATGTACAGGATAATTGGATTAATATTATTACTTACAGTGAATTAATAAAAAAGGTTAAATCATTAGGAGATAATTGGGAAAATTATTTTAAAGCCGTAATTTTAAGAATTATCAATTCTTATGGAAAGCAACGACTTTCTGGAGCGAGTTTCTGTGTGTTGGGAAACATACCAATCGCAGCAGGATTAAGTAGCTCATCAGCTTTAGTAGTTGGAATTTGTGAGGCAATTCTGAAATTACACAAAATTAAAATAAATCATAAGGATTTTGTAAAACTTTGTGCCGAAGCTGAATGGTTTGTAGGAACTAGAGGAGGTGCATCCGATCACCTTGCAATTAAATTATGTAAGAAAAATAAAATTGCTCACGCTAAGCCTTATGAACTTGAAATTATTGAATGGGTTGATTTTTGTAAATATATAGACCTTTTGATATGTAATTCCAATATAGTTGCCGATAAATCTGGCGCTAAAAGAGACTTATTTAATGAAAAAATTTTGGCTTACGATGTAGGATTTAATCTATTAAAAGAGAAATTTCCACAGTATTCGAATAAGTTAGAATTATTAAGGGATGTGAATCCTGAAAATTTAGGAATACGTGCTAAAAATATAATTGAAATGCTATTAAAAATTCCCGAATATTTAAATTTTGAAGAATTATGTGAAATTTTAGGTAAAAATTGGGAGAACTTAAAAAATAAATTTGTTTTTGACAAAACTCCACAAAGATTACCAATACGAAAAGTAATCACCTATGGAATCTCCGAATGCGAAAGAAGCAAATCCTTTATTAATCTTATTAAGAGCAATCAATTAGAATTAGCAGGAAAAATGATGAATATTTCTCACAATGGAGATCGAGTTGTTCAATTTGATTCCAATTTTATTGAACAGCCTTATAATAACGAATTGACTGACAAAATTTTGAAAAAACTCATTCAAAAAGGTAGTTTTACTTCTCAAGAAATAAAATTGGACAATTTAACAGGCGGGTATGGTTGCAGCATCCCTGAGATTGACTTTATTGTTAATCTGGTTAAGAATCACGATGATGTCTTAGGCGCTCAATTATCAGGTGCGGGATTAGGAGGCTGCGTCATGATTCTGGTAAATAAGTCATACTCAACAAATCTGAGAAGTTTGATCACCAAAAGCTACAAAAAGCAATTTCATAAAGAGTGCACTGTATCCCTCTATAAACCCGTAAATGGTTGTTCTATTTACGATAAAATATAAATAGATTCTTAATTAAAATTGTGATTTTTTATCTTTTTGCCAAGAAATTTTTCATTACATGGAGAAAATCTTCTTTATTGATTGGTTTTCTAATGAAGTCTTTAGCCCCTTTTATCGTTGCTTCAAAAATTACCATTTGTTGACCAATCGCAGAAACTACTATGATTGTAGCACTTTCGTCAATTTTCATTATTTCTTCTATAGCTTCAATTCCCCCCATCCCTTCCATAACTAAATCCATCGTCACCAAGTCAGGATTTAATTTTTTATACAAGGATATTGCTTCACTGCCATCTGAAGCTTCTCCAACAACCGAAGCAAAGTTAAGTTTTTTTATTAGATTTTTTAATGTGAATCGCGTAAAAAAATTATCATCAACTATTAATACTCCTTTCTTCGTCGACTTTTTTGTAGGCATTTCCTTAATTCGAATTACTTATATTAATTGCTCAATTTCTCAATAGTGTTAGAAATTACTAAATCATTAATTAAATAATTCTAATTTAAATTTATTGAAATCAGAAAATTAATTGTAATAGAAATAACAATTTGAAATAAAAAGAAAAAAAATTTTAAGATATAATTTTACCCTTTTTTAATACCATATTTTTTCAAAACTTCTTCAATTTGTTCTTTTGCCAAGCTTCTCATTAGATCCTCTAGCGTCGTTAAGACTTCATCCTTCTGAGCTGTTCGATTTTTACTTATCCTTCCTTCCCTAACTTCAACTGATTGCTGTGACCAACTATATTCGTCGTTAAATGTGAACCAGATCTTCTTATAACCGTTATACTGGCCCCCATTTCCTGCTAAAGGCTTTTTTTCGATAGGTACATCTGGATCCTGAGCGTAACACCAATCAAGGATTACCCATTCCAATCCCCTTTCCGAATCAGAACGATCAGCCAAATAAATTGCCCATGCATGACCACCTAATTCAGTAGATGATGGTGCGAAGACAGGATCTGCTTTTACCTCTCCACCACATACTTTAACTCTCCACGAAGGAATCCCAGCGTTGATAAGCAAACTAGCAATTAAGATCGCTCCATCTTTGCAATCGATGCGAACTGCAATCGATATTCGCAATCGCCAATGCCGGATTGAATCGATTCGAAAGGGAATTGCCAAAATTCGGGGCAATCTGATGTCTCTTCGTCATACGTGTATTTAAGAAAATCACATGCGAATTTCTGAATCGCTAATGCCGTAGTATTTTGAGTAGATCGCTTTAAATTTGCTTGATCAATGACATGCCAAAGGATTGCATCGTTTTTTTTAATGAATGCCTTTACATCCACATCAATTTGCTTATAATAAGATTCCCCTCTTAAGGCTCTTCCAGTGTAAATTATAGGGGCTTTCTCCCACTTGTTATTCCAATAGTCTGGACCATATTCATCATACACTTTCTCTTCTCTTGGCTTTTTTTTTGAAGGCTTCTTTTTTGGAGCTTTCTTTTTTTCTTTAGAACTTATTGTTTTAGCTTGGTTAACCCAACTTTTAATTTCGTTAAGAGGGGGAATTTTACCTATAGTATCCAATTATTTTTTACTTAGATTCTTTATTCGACCCAATGTATTTTTTGGATTTCTTTGTGCTAATTCCTTAACAGAATCAATTCCAACTTCATTTAAAGCGTAAGCGTATTCGGGACTAACATCTTCTAATCTCATTAAATCTGCGTGTTCTTGCCAAGTATCGATCAATTTTGCTGAGATGCCCGTTTTTTCCGCTAATTTTTTAATTTTATACGGTGTTAGCGTCAAAAGATCTTCGACATTAGAAATCCCCTCTTTCTCTAATAATTTCGCATGTTTTTTGTCAATACCAATAATCTCAATAATTTTCATGATGATATTCTTTTATTTTTTTAATAAATGCAATTTGATTAGTAAAATATATGGATATTTTTTTTAAAATATTTATGTATTAAATAATTTCAGTTTAAACATTATTTCTTTTTTGTTGCAATAATGGTCAATCAATTCGCTGTTCTCGGTACTTTGGGAACTTAAAAGATATTTTTATGATATTGCTTTTTTGTTTAAAAAATATCTACTTGCAATGCAAGTTGAAGGATAAATAATCAAACGTATCCCTTGATTTTTCATAGTCTTATTAATACTTGTAATATCATCAATTAGCGCTCGTCTATTTGGATATTCCATTTCCTTAAAGATCCCTCTTAAATCTATTGCTGATTTTTGATTTATAAAGAATTTAATTAATCTTTGGCAATAGGCTTCACAAGCGTCGGATTCATTCAAATATTTATCAGCTAAATAAAGAGAATTATCTTAAAAAGTTAATATATTGTTATATTAAAGTATTTTAATGTGGAGGGAGTGGGATTTGAACCCACGAAGGCCTTTGCCACTGGATATCTTACAGAAAACCATTGATAGTTTTTTGGCTTAAGTCCAGCACCTATAATCGGTCTTGACCCGCTTCAAAACGATTGACCAGGCTCGGTAATCCCTCCGGTGATTCTAATGTGAATGTGTGAATAATATCGAAATCTTAATTTAAGATTTGATTTTCATTTTCTATTAGCTTTTGAGGTTAAACAATATTCTAAAATTTTATTTTAATTTAAATTTTTCTTTGCCTTTAGATTTAAGTTATGGCACGATTTTAAAATTATGAAAAAAATAAATACATTGAAATTTTTAAATAAAGTAAAATAAGTAATTCATATAGTTATAATTAATTTCTGCTATTTTTTGGGTTTAGATTGATTCATATATAATGCTCTGTAAAATTTCTCCTTTAAGTGCAAGGCTATCACGAAATAAGACCTATAAAATGCGATAAAATAAGGTTAGAAATGGTAAGGGTGTAAAATCACTAATTCATCGCACTCCTCGAATATTTCACCGATTACACTATTATATTCTTATTATGTTATAATTGTTTTCAAAACATAATTAACATTAACAAAAAGATAAAAAATGAAAGTAAACGAATTGGTTGTAAAGGCTATTAACGAAGGATTGAAAAAAACTAAAACACTTTTTATTAATAATCGTGATTGGATTGGTTTTTATGGGTATAAAGAAAATCCTCTCAATTTATTTGATCCAAAAAAAGCAATAAAAGAAGATCCCGAGTACTACTCAACTTTACAGCTAATTGAAGATTTAAAAATAGAATTAGCGAAACATCCGGAAGTATTAGCATTATTATTTCCTAATAGCCTTTATAATTTTGATGAGAATGGGAATGTTGTTGGTTACAAATATAATAATATAATGCTTTCTAAATTGTGGGGATATAACAACCGTTATGTTCAAGAAAGTATTGTTAATAGAGTGAGAAAATCTGGTGATATTAGAATTAAAGAAAAAGGATTAATTTTGTTAGAAGAAAAATTAGAAGATAAGTTAGGAGTTAAAGCTCTAGGGTGTATCCGTTTAGTTAGACAATACAGGAATTTAAAGTCGACTACATTACAGTTTATACATGAGCTTCAAAAAGAATTAGGAAGGGTTTCAGGAGATATTAAAGTCACTGATCAAGAATTAAGTCAAATTTTAATGGGTTCAATTGGTTTTATTGCAGATATTAAGCATAAAATTAATAATCGTAAGTTAAATTATAAATTTTCTTTACAACGATTGCAAGAATTTGCAAAAAGGATTCAATATATACTTGGAGAAAATGCCTTTAAATGTTTAGATTTAATTAATAAATACAAGAAAAGTAATCCAGATCTTAAAGAATACCCGCTAGAGCAAGTCACAATCGCAGACTCTCATTATTTCGATGTAATCGACAATCTTGTTAAGTTTTATTTGTTTGGATTTTTATGCGGCGATGTATGTTTAGAGAAAAGTATATATAGAATAACCTTTTCTCTAGCTACTAAAGATAGAAAATCCGTCGAAAAATTTGCATTAGCTGTTGGTTTCGATTTAGAACATATAGATGATTTTCCTACTTATCGATATTATAAAGGTGAATTAAAAACTTACTACACATCTAGAGTAAAATTTATTTCCAAGCAGATGGCGTCTGCATTAGAAAGACATGGTCTATTTAAATACAAAATTGATTGTGAGGTTCCCGACTTAGTTAAGAATGCTGTAGAAAGAGCTAAGGAAGAGGCAAAAGGTAAATCAATTCACTGGTCAAAGACTTATTGGGGTATTTTGGTTCATGCATGGCTTCTTGGTGTATACGATGCTGAAGGTCATTATAATCGTGGTACAGGTATGAGTGCCTATTTAACTTCAAGCAGCAAAAAGCTCCTTGAAGAGATTAAAGAATTTTTTGAGATAAGACATAATGTTCGGGATGGAAAGCCAAGGGAAAGAGAAATTCTCGATGATAAAGTTACGACCACAATTATTTGGCGTTTGACTTTTGGTGTAGAAGTGTTTGAACATATTTTAACTAGCTATGATTTAAGTATGTCGAGGAAGCGCCCTCTAGAGTATCGTAAGACCTCTAAAAAATTAAATAACTTTTTAGGTGATAATCCTTAAATTTAAATCAAAAGAATTAATAATATTATATATTAAAAATTACATAAAGATTACTGAGGTTAAAATATTGCCAATTGGGATATTGGTTATTAGGTGGGATAATGAAATTGGACCAATTAACGAAGGTTTTTTCCCAGATAATTTGAAGATTACGAATAATTTACTCACACAGGTTTATAGTTCACATCGTTATCAATCTTTAAAACCTGGTTTTGCTTCAATTTCATTAAAAAACAATAAGGTCGTTTCATTCTTTTCGGGCGTTGGAGAAGATTACATTTCTGTTGAGAATTATGTAATAGCTTTATTGCTGAGGCGCGATGAAATAGAATGTAATTGAAGACATTCTACATTAAAAGCCTCATAAATATCGGGAAATTTTAAAGAAGATCGCAGCAGAACTTCTCGATAAAATTCCTGATGGTACCTTTAAGGATGTTTTACCCGATTTATACCATGAGTTAGCAAAAATTTAATTTACTCAGATTTTTTTCAAATTATTAATATAATTTTTCTATAAATTTTGTTAACGAAAAACCTAAAAAGATTATAGAGAATTTGTTAAATAGAGAGTATAAAAGAAGAATTTAGGAAACATCGAATTTTTTAGCAGTGATTTTATCGTCTGTCATGTCGATAACTCCAGCATCTGCTAATTTTAGAACTTCTCTTTTCAGCAAAACAATTGGAGCACCAACAGCATTCTTTAGATCTTCTAAGGAAATCGATCCCACTTCTTGAATTATAAAAAATGAACGATAAATAGGATCTTCTTCCATTAATTTTTTCAAATTATCGAGATAATATATTTTATGATAGTTTTCTTCCTTAAATTTTTTTAAATCAGTCATACTTGCTTCTTGGTGTTTGATTTTATCCTTTAACTCGTTATTTTTAACGCTTAAAACCTCTGCTTTTTTAAATATATCTCCATACTTTTCAGACATTTCTTTTGCTTCAGCGATTTTTTCTTGATATTCTATTTTTTGATCAAGAAATTCTTTTTCTAATTTCGTAATATTAGCTTTTAATGCCATCCTTTCTTCTGAGTGTTCGATTTTCATTTGTTCAATTTCTTTTTTAAATTGTACGTCTTCTTCTAAATCTTCAACTCTATTTCTAAAATCTTTTGCAATTTCATCAGCGCTGCGTAGCTTGTTCTGCAGAGTTTTCATAGCCTCATTTTTAATGATAATTTCTGTATTCTTTTGAGCCAATTCTATTTTTAAGTTACTGATTGTTTCTAAAGCTGCTTCTATTTTTATTTGAGTAGGATTCATTCTTTTTAGAGTTAATTCTAATTCTTTTGAAGCTTGAGTAAATTCACCTCTAGTATGTTCTAATTCTAATTCCTTTTCTTTAATCAGCGCTCTCTGTGTCCCAATAATGTCTCTTAATTCTTGTATATCGTCGGGTACATTTACCATCTTAGAGATTTGTGCCTTTTGTTTTTCAATTACATCTGTCTGTTCGCTTATAATTCTTTTTTGTTTCTCCGCTAATATTGTTAATCTTTCTATTTTTTCTTCCATACGAGAGGATTTCTTTTCTTTTTTTTCGATTCCGTCGATTAAATTTTTTAAATCTTTAGGCATGGTTATTCTTATCTCTATTTTGATTTTAAATAGTAAAGGTAATGCATTTATTTATTTTTTTTTAATACGATACTCTATAACTAATATAGAGTAATGTTTTAAATAATTATCAGAATTAAAAGAAAATTTGAGTGATTTATTTCGTTTTCACAAAGTTTTTTTGCCAACGCTAAGGAATTAGCTATAATTTTAGATGAGTCCTTATTCTAATTAATAATACTCCTAACCATTAGAATGAAGAATTTTCAATTTTCTTCCATTCAGGTTTTTCATGATCTGAAAAACTATTAATAACGCCAAAGAACATGATTAAAACTTTTTCGTTAAAGATAACTTTAAATTGAAGTTCTTTTATAAAATTTCCAGAAAAAGAAAGATTTAATATTCAAAGGAGATATTTTAAGATGGGTTTTAAGCGCGTAAGTAAAAAAGAATTAGAAAGTAGCTATTATCCAGTTTTCGTTGGAGTACCATTAACTAAAGGAGAATTAGCATTTAAAGAGGTAAAAGTAGATGTTATTAATGAAGAAACTTTATTTTATGAGTATGATAATAAAGATAAACTAAAAAATATATCCGGAAAAGGTTTTTTATCTATTATTAACAATTCAATAAAGGATCGGATTTGGAATACTAAATTAAAACTTTCTGGTCCGCAAATTATAAATTTGGATTTTGATAAAGAAATATATTTAGAAAATATTGACCCTTTAAATAATAAAATTATTAATTACAATATTATTTCTAACGAGAGTATCCCTGATCCGTTAAAAATCACGGAAAAGATGGAACTTTCCAATATACAACAAAATATTACCAATAGCCCCGAAAAGATTCATAATGAGAGATATATACTTGTATTCGGAAAGGAAAATATTCTAAAATTTACAATTACGATTGTTAATGTCTCATTTTTTTTATTTCAAGATATTACATTTATAAAAAAATTTTCTAAAGATTTTTACGATATAGAATCAATTTCTGAAGTTCTATTTGATAATGGAGAATTAAAATGGAAAATTCCGGAATTAAAACCAAGCGACAAAATTCAATTAACATTCTCTATAAAAGTTAACCCTAAAACAAAAGAAAATATTGGAACCGGGACCATTGAAATATATGGAAAAATTTTATCCTCGACGCAAAAGGCTCTTTCAGGTGTAGAAGTAGTTACATTTTCAGCATATTCACACGCAAAACATTCTATTAGGATAAAAGAAGATGAAGACGAATTAGATAAATGGGAATGTTCTTTAAATTTTAAAAACAGCAGCGAATTCGATATGATATTGAAATCCATACTTGTATTAGATGAATATAAAAATCATAAATTCATTGACGCTGAATTAGAAAAATTTATTCCTCCTGATGAGAGTTTCACTACCGAAATTTGGGAGGTTGAAAATAAAGCAGAACCTAAGTTTTTAAGAAAATTAAATTATACCGTTATGTATGAAACCAAATATTCAGGTATTATTCAAAAATTTATTGATCAAGAAAATTTTGAGATTGTTGATATTCAATTTGAAAAGATTTTTTCTGAAAAATTTCTCGTTCAATCAAGCAATTTATTAATGGAAAAATCAATAGTAAACAATTTAATTAGAGTAAAAAATGTAGGCACTGCTCTTATAGATGGCATTTTAATTAGAGAAGTAATCCCCGAAGATTTTATGATTCCAACCAGAAAAACAAAATTTAAAATCTTACATTCTTCTGGAAAAAAATGTTCTGATAATTTCGAAATAAAAATATCCCCAAGTCCAACAGGTACATCCAATAATTTTATTTTAGAGATCTTAGTGAATTTAAACGATAATAAAACTAAATCTTTCCTTAATTTAAATGAATTTTTAGAAATAACCTATCCTCTTTACATTATATCTCCAAAATACAGTAATGAATATCAATTCCCAATTGAAGTTATCTCGTACTTCTCAAAATACAAAGAATTGAAAGATCAAATTAATAATAATTTCTATTTCAATAAGCATAATTTACTTACTGACCGCCAACTTTCTTTAAGATTAGGTCAATTTCGCCACAAATTGGAAATTAATAAAATCATTCATACAATAGAAAATGTAAACGACTACACAGTTATTATTACGATCAAAAATACATCAAATAAAGAGGCTAAAAATATAGTCATCTTAGATTCATTTCCAAAATTATTTGAATTTCACTCTTCAAATGTAGAATGTGAGATAATTGAAACAATTGATGACCAAGAATATGGGATTTCTTTTAATATAGATAGTATTTTGCCAAATAACGAAACAGAAATAAAATACAAAATAAAAGATACAATCGGAAGTAATATTGATTATTCTGAATATGAACCTTTTATATTTGAATGGGGAACGCATCTTTCTCCGTCTTTAATTGAATCTGAAGAAGAAATGTTATCAGTTAAACCAAAAGAAATTTCTATTATTAACGAAGAAGACTTACAATTCCAATACGATAATAATGGTACTCTTAGAGAGCTTTCTGGAAATGGATTTGTCTCTGTAAAAAATACTTCAACGAAGAATCAAATATGGAATTCTCAACTTAAACTTTCGGGTCCACAGATCATAAATATGAAATTAGAAAAAAATACTAATTTTGGAATCATCGCGCCAGAATCAAGTAAAAAAATTAAATATAGCATAAAATCTGCAGTTAATATACCAGATCCATTAAAAATTATCGAAAAAATCAACATCACGAATACTGATGTCCAAAAAATAAACCTAACCGCTTCATCTTTAAATATCCTGAGGATCGAAAAGTTAGCGATGAAAAAAGCTTTAGAAAAAAAAGAAATTCAAGAAAAATTCGATTCTGTTAAATTAAAATTAGATATTGGAAAGAGGAATTTAGACAATGCTACCAGAGAATTAGACGAGTTAATTGCTAAAAAGGATGAATTAAGCGAGATTTTGAAAACAAAGGACGAAGAACTTAACAAATTATCAGACGCGAAAGCAGAAACCTTAAGATCTAGGTTTATGGAAACTTTTGGAGATAGTGAAATTACAAAAACTCACGCAGATTCTTCAATAAAAGAAATTCAAAGTCAAATATTCGACCAAAATGATGAAATTATTAGAATTGAAAAAGAATCTAAAGAAAAAGAGAATCTTGCCATAAAAGAAGTTGACGAAAAATATAACCCTCAAATAAAAGAAATAGAAAAAAAAATAGATGTTAAAGAAGCCACCTTATCCGAAGCCACTGAAAAATTAAAAAGTTGGACTTTAATTAGAAAAGATTTAAATTCCTCAGTAAAAAGCTTGAAAAAAGAGCACTCAACTTTAACTAAGAACAAATCTAAAGAAATTAGCAAGAATATTAAAGTAGTTTCGTCAGTTAGGAAAACTAAATTAAGAGACCCTGCAAATCAAACTCCTGAGAAAAAAGCTCAGATTGAGGAAGAATTTTTAACGAAATCAGCTGCTGCGAAACAAGAAATCAACGATAAATTTGATCCTCAACTTAAAGAGTTTAAAGAACAATTAACAAATAAAGAAGCTGAACTTTCAGAGGCAAAATTAAAAGTTGGAGAATGGAAATCAAAAAAACAAAAAATTGAAAATTCCATAAAAAATTTGAGACATGAACATAAAGCATTATTAAAAGAAAAGTCAAATCTTCTGAATAAATTATTAACAGAAATTTCTCAGGAAAAAAACCTTAAAATAAAAGAAATTGACCTTCAAATCGTTCTGAAAGAAGATCAAATAGAGAAGATCAAAGACAGAGCTGCTAAAGAGGAGATAATTGAGGAAGGAATTGAAAATGAGTACTCCCCTCAAGTAGCAAGTATAGAATCAATATTAAGTGTTGAACAGAATAATTTAGACGAGGTAATTGAAAAAGATAACGCATGGTCTAAAAAAAAGAGAATATTAAATGTGTCTGTAAAAAAGTTGAAGGAAAGATACGATACAATAAGTCAGATGAAACTGGATCTAGAGGCAGAATCTAAATTTTCAGAGGAAAATGCAAATCCCGTGCTAATTCATGGAATAGAAAATATCCTTGAAATCACTATTAGCATTGAAAATATTTCCTCGTATACGTTTCAAAATGTTAGATTAATTAAGAAAATACCTAAAGAATTCTACGATATCAAATCTAAATATGAAATAATGTTAAAAAAAGGTGAATTAGAATGGGAAATTTCCG
>JAUWBH010000081.1 GCA_030605085.1 Promethearchaeota archaeon
ATCGAAGACAACGAATTTACTCGTATGGTAATGCTCTTTCTTAGTAGATACATTTACTGTTTTATTATACATCCTACATTCAAATTAGATTTCAAAAGAAAACTACTAAACCCAACAACACCTCAGCTAAATAGAATTGCGAAATGGTTAAGAAGGAAGGTAATTAGACGACATTTCCCTTACGGATGGTTAAAAAAGCTGGACGAAGTTCACAGGAAAGAATTCGAAGAGAATTACGAGAAATTGCGAACTCGATTAAAGACAGATCAGATTTTTAGTTACGAATATTTAACAAATTTGCGTAATTTGGCGCAATTTGTGTTTAATCTCGTCGTTGGCAAATTCAAGTTTTCAGAACTTAAAGGATTATATCGCGAAGTCGCGAACTACTTGGGAGGTCTTAAGACTTTTTTGTACGACGAAGAACTCTCGTATGATTTTAAATGGAGCTTTATCATCGTTATTTGTAGAATCGTGTACGATACAATAGTAGATCAAGGCTATTTTAAAAAGCCTAAAGTGGAACGGGAGGGAATTAGAATTGATCTGACGGAGAACGAATCTATTGGGATTAAGTTATGTGTATCTGAAATGGAAGTAAAATACAAGTATTTTGAAGAGGTCGATCTGGTTAACAAGAGAGAATTTGACGAGTATTACGAGAAATTGCAATTTCGATTGAATTTAGATCAGATATACGGGTTGACCTTTATAGAAGTAGTGCGTTATCTTACGATGGTAGTGTTCGATTTAATTGAAGGCAAATGCGGGAGAATTCCTTCTACTAACTTTATACGCTTTATAGGAGAGGATTTACTAAGAAATTGGAACGCGAATTTAAAACACAAGTGGATACCTAAAGTAATTTTATCGCGCGAACCCATCAGCCAATTAATGTTAAACGAAAAAATCGAGGAGTATAATAAGGAACTTATAGAACTATATTTGATGAAAGAAAATGAAAATGACGAATTTAATGGACATAAAGAATTGATTATAAATCCAAGTAATGATAAAGATTTTTTAATTAAAGATTTAAGCTCTTTCAATGAATCAAGGGGAATAAAAGGTAAAAACGATGAAGATAAAAAGCAAAATAAAGAAATTGATGAAATAGAGGATTTAGAAAGTATTAAAGAAAAAATAAAAAGAATTGATTGGGAAAAACTTGCTCCATATCCTAATTATTGGGCTGAAAAAAACTTAAATCCTTATATAGAATGTAGTAAAGATAATCCTTTGTATAAAGATAAGATATGGTTAAGATGGGTCTATACTAACGAAACTTTAAACTTAAGTGATCGAAAAATTGCAAAAATATGTGGTTTAAAAAATCATAAATCGGTTACACATTGGCGTCAGAAATTTAATATCCCGACAAAAGATGAAATAGGGCGTTATTTTAATCCAAGTGGTTACATTGAACTATATATGCCAAAAGAATATAAACATCCTGAATTAAATCCAAATGGAACGAAAAGAATTAAGCGAGCTGAACATATCGTTAAGATGGAAGAGCATTTAATGAATTCGCTTTCATTAAAAGAATTATCCTCTCATCCGTGCCTAATAAACGATGGGAATGGTAAATTCTACATTAAAAAAGGATGTATAGTGCATCATGTCAATTATAGGAAACATGACAATTTCATAGAGAATCTGTGGTTGTACGAAAGTTCGTTTGATCATAACCACAATAATATTAATATTTATTTAAGTGGACTAATTAAGTTGGATCAAATTTTATTTTCTGAGGATAATCGTAAATACTATTTAAATGAAAATTATGATTTCAGAGCTTTAACCCGAAATCAAATTGCTGAGATAATAAAACCAGTTGATTTTATTCGATTTGACAATATAGATCTAGTAAAGCAGGAGATAAAAAAAATGGATTGGTCGGGGATAGATTGGACGATCAACATTCAACTAAACAAAAGCACATCAAGAGAATTAGTTTTAGATCCTTACAGAGATTGCTCATTAAAAAATCCGTTATATAAGCATAAAGAATGGGTTGAAAGGATTGTTAATGATTCCCGTTTTAACTTAACAGACCCTCGATTAGGTAAACTGTGTAACGTTTCATATCAAGCTGCATATAAATGGCGTCACTTAATTCATAAAATACCCGTAAAAAGTTGGGGTTTTGAGAGATATTTGCACACAGTACCGAATAGAAAGCAAATATACATAAAAGTTCCAAAAAGCTACGGGAATCCTTTTGCTGGCAAGAAAGTTGGATTTGATTATATGTTGGAGCATCGTTATATAATGGAAAAGGAATTAGCACGTCATCCAAAAAAATATCACGATTATCTTGTTAACGATAAATATTTAAAGCCAGAATGTAGAGTTCAGCATATTAATCTCGATTCATTAGATAATAGATTGGAAAATCTTTTTATATGTAGAACTCAATCTGAGCATGAAGAAATTCATTCTACATTATTCGATTTGATAAACGGTCTATTGAAAGAGCGCTTTATAATTTTTAGAGATGGAAAATACTTTTTAAATTATTGAATTTTATGTTGATGGATTTTAAATTATTGGATTTTATGTTATTTGATTTTAAATTATAGTGCATTAAAGGATTTTGCATATTTTTAATCGTGAATATTAAAAAAAATAAATTTTTAGATACTCTTATATAAATCATGGCTTTTAAGAAGATCACTTGAAACGCCTTTGAGGAGAATCAGACATAACCACATGTGTAATTAAATTAATAGAACCTCCCCAGCCATGTCCTAAAGCAGTATGAACAGTTTTAGGTACTTGGTTGCCTGCTTTTCCCATAATTTGTAGAGCTGCTTCAGCCGGTCTTTCCATTGCGGAAGCCCCAATAGCATTCGTAGAATTAACTCCTCCAGAGCAATTTACAGGTAATTCTCCATTAAGCGCTGTAACTCCTTGTTTATACGCTTCTGGAGCCATATTTTCCTCAAAAAGTCCAACTCTTTCAACCCACATGAGTTCTTGGTTTGGAAACGGTGAATACACCTCTGCGTAATCAATTTCCTTATTAGGAAAGGAAATACCTGCTTGACCATACGCAACTTCGGCAGACTTCATTGCTCCTAATTGCTCACAAGGATCAACTTGTCCAGCTCCGGAACAATCTGGACAAATAATTGCTGATTCATTGCTATAACTTGCAACACCGTTAATATAAACGGGTATATCTGCAATTTGTCTCGCTTTTTCTTCGGTTGTAATTATCATCGCGCACGCACCATCAGAAGCTGGACACACCATTCCATACCTTAAAGGAAACGAAATATATGGAGTATCTAGCACATCGTCAATGGTAAGCGTAGGATACTTTAAATGTGTCCACCAATTCTTAGCAGCATTTCTTCTATTTTGGACTACTACTCGGGCGAGATCTTCTTCATCTGCTCCACTTCTCCTCATATAATTCATAGCCTGATAAGACGCAATTCCAATTGCGGCTCCACCACCCATATTTGACCTCATCCTTTCAATGGTATATCCTAAATCAGGAAAAATTGAGAATTCTCCCAATCCTACCGATGCCAAACCTACTGTTGTATTACCGCACGATTGTTGTTCGAATCCAACTGCCAATACCGTATCATATATTCCCGATGCGACGCTATAATAAGCAGCAATAACAACTGAACCACCCGTAGTTCCTCCTGTAGTAACCCTTAACATGGGTTTGTTTTTAGCAGCCATATGATCACCCATCCATAACTCAGGCATATTCGCTCCTTCAAATGCTGGCATATTTCCGTTTAAGAAAGCATCTATGTCCTTCCAATCGATATTAGCTTTCGTTATACAATCTTCTACAGCTTCATTCACTAATTCAGCCATGTTAACATCTGACCGTTTAGATGCGTGTTCACAAAATCCACAACTTATTATTGCTGGTTGTACTTTTGCCATTTATTTTTCACCTCCTTCTAAAACGAATATTATATTATTTTGTGCGCAAAAACCGACCTGTCCGGATGCGATTGCCTTTTTTGCACCTGCAATTTGATGACCATCGGCTTCACCGCGGAGTTGTTTAGCCGTTTCTACCATTCTTGTTAAGCCACACGCACAAGGCGTAAAAGCACTCGTGACACCTCCAGAGGGGTTTAAAGCCGGACCAGTATCAAGCAGGCTAGCACCCTTTCCTTTCTCACCTAATTGTGCAGCTTCTGCTAATATTAATTCTTCACACGCTGTATGACCAAATATTTCAGCTACATCTATTTCACTTTTAGGATCATTTATTCCAGCCATATTATATGCTTTTTCGGCGGCTTTTTCCATTGAAACACTAACACTTAAATCTCTATCACCTAAATAATACGTTTCCTGACATTGACCGACACCTGTAATCCATACAGGATTCTCCGTAATTTTCAAACTTTGTCTTTCTGGAGCCAAAATTAACGCAGTTACTCCATCGCACGGTATGGGATATATCAATTCCCTTAATGGACTGCTTAGTATGTCGGAATTTAAAACATCTTGAACGGAGATATTGGATTTTTGTGCCTCTGGTAAAGCTAAAGGATTTTTAGCCGAATTTTTAAGATTTTTAACGGCAACTTTAGCAATATCCTCTTCGCTCACGCCATATTGACGCATATAAGCCCTCATTTGCATCCCTCCTGTAGTATAAGGATTTAATAAACTAACGGTTCTATCAAACGTAGGATCTGCTTCCAAAACTCTGACTGGCTCGTATGGATAGCAGGAAGGCGTACTAAACCCATATATCATAGCTAATTTATGATTTCCTGACAAAATTCTATAAAGCCCATACATAGCAGCATAAGCACCATCCATTTCGACTTTACTCTCATCTTTCATATACGCACCGCCCGCTTCCACTTTAAAGCAATTTGAAATTGTTTTTCCATCATAATAATCATTAGTGGATGATATAACAGTAGTTATATCTTTTCTTTTCAATCCGGTATTATCCAAAGCACCTCTTACAGCAGAAAATATCATTTCATATGGACTCATCATTATATCCATACCAGGCTTGATTTGATAATATCCTACGATTCCTACTTTTTCCATCTTTATCCACCTCCTATTGGCTCAAAACCCGCAATATCGTCAGGATGCCCTTTAACTCTTATAGCCCATACAACTTTGACCTTCATTCCTTCTTTTAAATCATCAGGATTGACATTTATAAGAGGGACTACCATGGAAGTATCAGCTCCATCAACTTGAACTAATCCAATCATAAAATTATCTTTTCTTTTTGCTACTCTGCGCTCTGTAATTTTATAATTCGTGACAGTGAAATTTTTTAATACTCCTGTTTCAGGTAATTCAACAAATTCTTCTGCTTTCGCAAAACAATCGCCACATCTGTTTCTAGGTGGTAAAAATACCCTACCACATTTGGAACATTTGGTACCAATTAATTTCTTATTTTGTAAACCGTCGTAAAATTTGTCCATCACTAAGCCGACCCAAAAATTAAATTCAGCACGTACCATACCTCTTTTTACGTAAATATCTTTTTCCTCTTCAAGAGAAATTTTTGAAATAGTTTTTACACCCATTTTAAAATTTAATTTAGATTTTATTTATAATTATTAATTAAGTTGATTTTTTTATAAATGTATTCTCTCTCGCTTGGATAAATTTGTTAAATTTGATTTTAAGAAGGTGTTAAAGGTTATAAAACATTAAAAATTTAAAATAGAAAACAAAAAATTTTGATTTACTTTATCATTTCCAGTTTTAATTAATTTATAGTAATTTTTTCAAAACTTCTCCAATTTTTTCAATACTGTATTGTATATCGTCCTCGTTGATTCCATAATGCGTAACAAAACGGATACTTTGCTTATATATGTTAAAACACAAAACTCCTTCTTTACTAAGAGCCCTAACAATTTTAAATATCCTAACATCTTTAGGTACAGAGACTATAAGAATGTTTGTTTCAGGTTTCTGAATTTTAACGGGTAAATTGAAATTTTCAATTCCTTCAGCAAGAAATTTTGCATTTTTATGATCTTCCGCAAGTCTTCTAATCCATTTTGGTTCAAGGGCTATTAATCCAAAAGAAGCTATTATTCCTGCTTGTCGCATCCCTCCTCCTACCATTTTTCGAAACTTTCTTGCTTTTATAATTAAGTTCTTTGAACCTGCTACTAAGGACCCAACGGGACAAGAAAGCCCTTTAGACAAGCAAAACATTACGCTATCCGCGTATTTAGTAAATTCAGTAACCGGTATATTAAGTGCAACAGCCGCATTAAATATTCTTGCCCCATCTAAATGGACCTTCAAGTCGTTCTTTTCAGCAAACTGCTTCATATCCCGCAAAATTTCAGGTTTAATAATTGCTCCACTATGATAATTGTGCGTATTTTCTGAGCATAAAAGAGTAGTAGGAGGTTTGTGTATATCCTCCTTATTACGGACTAGTTTTTGAAGCTCGTCGAACGAGGGAAGCCCCCTATTTGATGGATATGTCCTAATCATTAGCCCTCCAATTCGGGCAGCGCTACCCACTTCGTTTTGATATATATGACTAAGCTCTTCTAATAAAATTTCATCACCCGGGTTAGTTTGCGATAATAACGAAACAAGATTACCTTGGGTACCAGAAGTTACATATAACGCGGCTTCTTTTCCTATTACCTTAGCAGCTTTTACCTCCAACTCATTAATGGTCGGGTCTTCTCCAAGAACATCGTCTCCGATTTTCGAATTATCTAATGATTTAATCATTTCCCACATTTCTGGAGAGGGTTTAGTCACTGTATCAGAACGTAAATCAACAATTTTCATAAATAATCCTTATATTTTTCTATTTGAATATATGTGTGATCAGTACAAAATAATTGACACAATATATGAGTTAAAAAGAAATTAAAAATTATTTGAGTTTAGAATTAGAATTAATTTATGAGAAAAATATGATTGATTACGGGCATTTTTGTTTGTTAATTTTTGCTCAAGGGACATGGAAGGAGAATTTCAAAAAGATTTTGTCAAAGAAGGTTAAAAACGATTTTTTAGTTCGTATGGATTTAGACGAAAATGATGCTTGGGGTGAATTTGAAGTGATTCCACTTTTTAATCCAAAAAATCCTTCAGAAAATGAAAAAGCGTGTAAATTATGTCATTTTTTGTACGATATTTTCAGTGAAAAATTAGGCCAAAATGATGGGCATATCTTATTCTCGCACAATACCATAGCATTAATTAACATAAAACATTTTGCTAATAACCTTTTATCAAATGAGAAAATAAAGAAAATTTACATATTAGAGTTAGGATTTGAATCCTATTTAACAAGTACATGGAAAATAGCACCAAAAATAATAAAGGAATTAAAACATAAATGCCTTAAAAGAGACGAGTTCGGAAGAAATATCGATAATAACAAGTTTCAATTTGGCGTTATTTATGAAATATTAAAATACTAAATTCTTTGATTTTACATAAAAATTTTAATTTAGAGTTTTCTAATCTCTTTTAACATTTCAGCAGCTTCCTTGAACTTCTTTTCAATAATATTTTCAACTTCTAATATGCTATTATTATCCAAATTTTTTTTTTCCTTTGTTAAAAAATGAGCCCCTTCAATTGCCTGTAAAATATTTCCTAAATTATGCGAGTATTTATCTTTCAAGGCCTTCTTTTGCTCATATGAAATATTGTATTCTAAATGAATCATAAAAGCTATAATTAAAATAGTTGTTAATATAACGGGAATATAAGCTAGAATAATAATAATAACATCTTCGCTCTGAAATAGTCCATACGATTCATTATTTATTAAAAGAAAGATCGACAGCGGGATATAAAATAATATTGAAAAGCAAATTAAATAGTACCATCTAATACTTTTTCCAATTTTTTCCTTAAAATTTTTAAGCTTAATAATCGGTAAAAAAAACAATATGAAGTATGACGAGAAACTAACGATCCGACTATACATATAAACAAAATTCAAACCTATCGCAAAGTAAACAATTAACGGAGTAATAATTAAGAATATTAAAAAAGCTACAATTTTAAAAGGAGATATTTTAATATAATGGGAAGATAATCCTGTAAGTATTAATAACATTGCTACTGGTCCGAGGATATAATTCATAAGTAGAAAAAACTCTTCTAACATTTGATTACTTGCAATCTCAGAAAGTATAACAAATATTAAAACTGTGAACCATAGACTCCATCCAATTCCAAAATAAATGTATGTTTTAGATCTGGAATCATAATAGAAATCAACCGAAACTATAATACCAATTAATCTTATGAGAATTAATATGATAATACCGAAAAAAACCAGATCATTCATTTAATAGTACCGATATTCTTAAGTTTCTTAATTTAAAATAAATTTAATACATATAAACATTTAGTCCATCGTTAAATATGTTTAAAAAGGGATTTTACATAAAAAAGTAATAAAAAATAAAAAATATTTAATTAAATAAAAATTTGAGTTTGCTTTATTTCCTAATTTAACATGGAATAATTCTTTCTTATTATTTGATCTGCTTTTTTTATTATTCTTTCAATGATATCGTTGACATCGTCAATACTATCAATAATTCCGATTGATTGGCCCAGTAGTACAGCTCCATTTTCAGTATCTCCGTTATATACCCTTTCATAAGCGTCCGCGTCTTTCATCATCGATTCCATGGTTATGGTTTTTTCATAAGCCATCATTTCCTCTTTAGTGGTGGGTGCAGGATGTGCTGAAGCATATTTATTTCTAAATAAACGAATCGGACCAAAGGATCCCGTGAAAAGCCCGGTATCTTGTGGACTACCTGGAGGAATTAATGCCTTGTAATTTTCGTGAAATTCACTTTGTTTTGAAGCTATAAATCGCGATCCCATAGCAATTGCTCCTGCGCCTAGAGATAGAGCTGCCGCCAAAGCTTCTCCTGTAGCAAATCCACCGCATGCTATCGTAGGCAAATCAGGAAAAGTTTTGTTAATTTGTTGTAGTAATACTAGCGTTGTAACTTTCTCATAAGATTGATGCCCGCCCCCTTCAGTCCCAGTTACCACTATTCCATCTACTTTAGAAGCCACGCATTTCTCTGCAAGCCATACGGCAGGTGCAACATGGAAGTGCTTTACTTCCGATTTTTCTCTTAATTCTTGGAAATACTTGGATCCTGGAAGAATTTTTGAAGATCCAGCAGAAGTTAGCATATACTTACATTGATTTCTCATTTTAGGATTATTCATGATTAGTTTAGGTATTTTTCTAACCATTTCCTTGACTCCTCGATTATTGCGAGATGTAAGGATATTGAGACCGAACGGCTTATCTGTATGCTCAATCATATATTCCATGCTTGCTAAATGCTCCTTAACGGGGTCTGTGCCTATTATGTTAACATTTGATAAAACCCCCAAACCGCCAGCCTCACTAACAGCAAGGGCCAAATCACGCGTAAAAAATGGGCCCATGGGAGCACTAAAAATTGGATGTTTTATTCCAAACATTTTTGTTATGTTAGTTTCTATCATTTCGTAAATCACCAATATTTGATTTATATTTGATTTGAATAACTCTGCAGAGTTTTTAAAAGTAATTTTTTATTAACTAATAATAAAAGAAAATAATTTACGTTAGTAATAGAGAATGAAGAAGTGAGAAGAAAAATTTTTATGGAAAAACTTCACCAAAGAAAAGAGGTAAAAAATAATGACTGATGTAGTCTCAACTCGATTGGATGAAAAAGAAATTGAAGAATTGAACCAAATCTGCGAAAAGGAACGGATTGACCGTTCAGCATTAATTCGGAAATTTCTCCTTGCCCAAATTGCTGAATATAGGATGAAAGAAGCTGGTGAAAAATACCGAAAAGGCTTGGTAAGCTTAGCAGAAGCGGCGACTTTGCGAAAGTGTCAATATATGACATGATGGAGTATGTTGAGCGTGAAAAAATTCAATCCCCAGCATTAACTGATGAAGAAATGGAAGAGGACCTGAAAAATGCTAAAAAGTTATTTAAAGAAATGGAAAAATAAAACATGAGATAATAAAATCAATAAAAACAATAAATTATAAATCCAGAGAGAATACTGAAAGAGATCTCTTTGTAGCAGTTAATTATTAAAATTCACCTATATTCAGAATGAGAGAATATAATAATGCAATTATTAGTATTTTTAAGATTTGTAATTATATAAACTTTGATCTAATATTGCTCTTTAACAGAATGAACTAACTTTATTATTTTTATCGTCTTTAAAAAAGAATATATTAATCAAGGATAGTATTATCTGATATTCTCAAGACGTAATAATGAGATAATTTTGAATAAATCAGTAATTTGGCGAGCTATAATCAATATAAAGGATATCCTCATTTAATAACATTAATGGAGACAAATGAATTTTAGTAAGATGATATTAACTGAGATTATTCAAGTAAAATCGTCGACAGAATTATCTAAATTGTGTCATAAAGCCAAGAATTTGTACAATTTAGCGAATTGGTATTTTAGACAAGATTTTTTCAATTTGAATAATATTCTTTCTTATTACGATTTGAATTTCATTCTTAAAAACAAAGAAGCGTATAGAAATTTACCTTCTCAGACATCACAACAAATGCTTAAATTAGTAACCAGAAATTGTAAATCTTACTTTAAAAGTTTAAGAGAATATAGAAAAGATTACAGAAAGTTTAAGAGAAGACCACGAATTCCAAAATACAAAAAGAAAAATGGAGAATCTATCGTTATTTTTACAAATCAACAATGTAGAATTAAGAATGGATATCTCCACTTTCCTAAAAGAGTTAACATCAAACTTATAAAAACGAGAATTCAAAATAAATTAAAAGAAGTAAGAATTGTTCCATTAGGAATAAATTACAAAATAGAAATCGTTTACGAAAAAGAAGAACAGAATTTAGGGTTAAATCAAGACAATGTTTTAGCAATTGATTTGGGATTAAACAATTTTATAACTGCTGTAAACAATATTGGTAAAAAACCAATTATTGTTAAAGGTAAGATTCTAAAATCCATAAATCAATTTTACAACAAACAATTAGCATATTACAGAAGCGTTGAAAACAAAAAAGGTAATTTTCAAGACACAAAAAGAATTAAAAAATTAACGTTAAAACGCAACAACAAAATTACTACGTTATTTCACAGAATATCACGGTTCATTGTAGATTATTGCGTTCAAAACAACATTGGAACAATCGTAATTGGACGTAATCAAGGTTGGAAACAAAAAATTAACATAGGAAAAAGAAACAATCAAAATTTCGTTCAAATTCCATTTTACAAATTAATACAACAAATCAAATATAAATCTGAATTAGTAAGAATACAATTTGAAACGGATGACGAGTCTTACACTTCTAAATGTAGTTTTTTAGACAACGAAGAAATCAAAAAACACGACAAGTATCTTGGCAAACGAGTAAGGCGAGGGTTATTTCGAGCTTCAAACGGAACGATTATTAACGCCGATGTGAATGCGGCATATAATATCCTGAAAAAAGCATTCCCAAATTCCATAACGGTTGATGGGATAGAGGCATTCGGATTAATGCCACAAATAATTCAACAAAATATCGTTGACAGTTATTTGAAATAATTTGAATATTATTTTATTCATTTTAATAGTCTAATACATTAATAATAAAAATAAGAAAAAAAAATTTATATTTATTTTGTTTTTAAAACGATTGTGATTGCTCTTGTAAGGCGGATAACATCCATAACTTTCCCTTTCTCTACTGTAATCTGTTCTCTGCTTATGGCGTGCGTGAAGTCCCCCTTTCCTTCGCATATTCTTACGATTGCATTATTATCTCCGGTCATTATAACACCGGGATCTGAAGCTGTTCCTAAAACTAATTTAGCTTGACGATTATTAATTTCTACAAAAAATGGGTCTTCATTATCCAAATTTAATTGAAAAGTCATTTCCCAATCGACTTCTTTTCCCGCAACATCAGTTACGAAAACTGCTTGAGCTTTTTCAATAGTATTCAATTTATCTAAGATCTTTCCTAAACTTTCGCTTGCTACGCCCATTTTTTACTCTCCTCCCTCATATTCTGGTTTGTTAATCCAAATGTCGTATTCTTCCTCAGGAACGAAGAAAAAATCGGTCATTTTACCATCTCTTTCTTTTGAAAATACTGCTCTA
The DNA here is from genome assembly GCA_030605085.1 of Promethearchaeota archaeon. The sequence continues at coordinate 12,160 of JAUWBH010000081.1, forward strand.
ACTCTTTGTCCTTTTTTTATTTTTGAAGGAACTAAATTTTCCGAAAAAATACCTTGAAGTAGTGCCGTGTCCGCTCCATCCAACTTTATAAAGCCTATACCATATGGAATTGCTTTTATAAAAGCTGAAGTGGTGTACCACACGATGGTGCTAACTTCGATCGTTCCCGTTTGCTTCATTTCAATCCAATCGGCAGGTTCATAACATTCAGAGCAATTGATTCTTGGAGGCATCCAAATCTTTCCACATTTAGTGCATTTTGTACCTAATAGCTTTTTGTTGTTTTTTAACTCAATAAAGAACTTCGATTGACCACCTAAGCTATACTTGTAATTAATGACAATTTTATCTCTTATCTGATGGTCCTGAAATTTTTGATCACTCATGGTTTTTTCAACCCCTCCTCATTTGCCATTACAATAATAGCAGCATATGCTGCTCCTGGGCCTCCGATTGAATGAGCTATTGACCGTCCTTTTTCAATTGTCACTTGGTGTTTGGCTGCTTCTCCCCTAATTTGTAGCGCAGCCTCTCCTGTACTCATTATGCCAGTTGCACCCACAGCATGTCCACAGCCAATTAATCCTCCCGAAGGACAACAGGGCAATTCACCATTTAGCCAAGGACCTTCTCCTGATTTTTCAAAAGAATTTTCAATCCAAGGACCACCCTCTCCAAATGGTACAAATCCTAATTCTTCATAGCTAATAACCTCCTGGCCTGAGAAAGCATCATGGAGTTCAGCAAGATCAATCTGTTCCTTAATTTTGTTATAATCAAGACCCGCCATTTTATATGCTGCTTTAGCAGCTTCAATGTTAGAATAAAGTCGTCCAATGCTCTCTCTATTCCCTATAAAGCAATCTGTATTCGCAGCAGCCACTCCTGTTATCCATATAGGCTTTTCTACTCCCAATTCTTTCACTTTTTGTTCATTTGCTAAAATCAACGCCGCAGAAGCCTCAGAATATAGACAGCAATCTAACATTTTGAATGGATAGCAAATAATTCTTGAATTCATAACATCTTCAACTGTTATTTCCATTGGTGATTGAGCTTTTGGATTAAGCATCGCATTTCCATGGTTTTTGATCGAGACATTAACCCATTAAAACTAAATGATTTAATGTTAAGCCATCTGTTCCTCGGTCGGGTTTCCGAATTCTTCATAATGCGCATTAACCATTGATACATAGGAGCTTGCGGCCATCATTCCCATAGGATATTCATAGGTCATGTCCGCAGAGTAGGCAATGGCATTTAACACTTCAGGTGTGGTGACACCTGTCTGTTCGTCATAACAATCATTACATTTTTCTAAACCTAAACATAGGCATAAATCTGATAATCCCGAAGCTACTTCAGCGTAAGCCATTCTAACCGTATAACCTCCCGTTGCGCCTCCAGATGCGATTCTCGTGCCAGGCTTATTGTTCATTCCCAGATAACTATTAGTAAAGATATCGGGCATAAATTGACGTTCAAAAAGCTCATTATAAATTCCATAGACAGTGGACTGCAAATCTTTATGAGTAATTTGGGCATTATTCTTATTTGCATCATCAAGAGCTAACTTTGTGGCGTCATACGCCAGTTCGAAATATGTTTTATCAAGATATCTTGCTCTAAAAGGAGTAATACCTACTCCGATTATCGCTACTTTGTTTGGCATTTATTTTTCTACCTTCTTACATTTTTATGTTATTTTATTTCATTTAGATTTAATGATAATTTAATTTAGATTAGATTTAATACTATTTAATCTTTTTAAATAATGGTAAAAATTAATCAAACTATTCAAGAAATTAGATTTTTTTACTTTATGTTTTCAAGGCTTAAAACTCTTGATAATTTATTATATTGTTAGTATTCTAAGTGTTTAATTTTATAAAAATAATAAAAAAATATCTATAAAAGACATCTTTTAATATTGTCATAAAAATATAAACATAATTCTGAAAAAAAATATAAGATTGAAAATCTATTAATATTATAGAAAAAATATGACAGATATTAGATTTACTATTTCAGAAGAGATGTTAAAGCGGATGAAAAAGTATCCAGAGATAATTTGGGAAAAAATTGCTAAAAGTGCTGTTGAAAAATATCTTGAGAAATTAGAGGTAGCTGATAAATTAGCATCTAAAAGCTCTTTCTCTTTGGAAGATGCAGATGAATTAGGAGATGAAATCAAACAAAAAATGTGGGAGAGACATAAATATTACTTAGATAATCTTAAAAAATGAAGTTAATAATCGATACAAACATAATTTTTTCGGGATTAATTAAACAATCAATAACTAGAGAAATCCTTTTAAGCCCTTATTTTGAATTTTACATACCTGATTTCTATAATATTGAATTAAACAAATATAAATCCTATATTAGTCTTAAATTTAATGGAAATGAAGGAGATCTTGATGATTTAATTACTATACTTCATGAAAAGCTTTTTATAGTTCCAGAGAACGAATATTCTGACAAAGTAGAAAAAGCTAAAGCAATTATCGGTAAGTTTGACCTAAAAGATGTTCCTTTTATAGCACTAGCTTTATCTATAGAAAACGATGGGATTTGGACTAGGGATGACCACTTCAATAAGCAAAATGAGATCAAAATTTATTCTACAAGTGATTTGCTTTCAATTTATGATGAAAAAATAAAATATGATAAAGAAACTGAAATGGATAATCAAAAAGAAACAGGATATAAGGAATTAAAATAAAAAATTTTAACCTATTTCCTTTAAATCCGCAAGAGCGTTATTTTTAACGCTAGCCATAACACCAACCCGTCTTTATCTATAAGTTTATTGAATAAACAATCTTTACTTAGGTCAATAATATCCACAGGTTTAGATAAATTTCTATATAATTCCCAACAAAAATCGAAAAATAATTTAGGAGATATACCTCGCACACCGATATCTATATCTCGTGCATCGATCCTCTCTTTCGAGGAGCCGAAAAGAATAACTTTTTCTAAGTTATATTTTTTCGCGTACATTAATATTATATTCTTATCTTTTTCGGATATCATCATGTATTATATCTTTTTTAAAATATATTTAAATTTCGGAGTGCATTCCAATAATCCATTTAATAAATATTTGAGAGAGAAAAGAAATTTGATAGTTGCTTGCCCCTTTTTTAATAATGTTGGTTGGCAAAGATTCACGCTTATTATAAAGATTTAATTCTTCTTCACTTATATTAATTTAATAACCAGATTTCTTTCCAGATATTTCTTTTATTACAACTTTAAATTTAATATGATCATATCGATTATATAAAAGAATTGAATGTCATAGTTTTTTTAGCTCCAAAGATGTAATTACATATATAGTATTAATTTTAAAAGGGAAAAAAAATGATAAAAACACGCATAACAGAAATGTTTGGGATTAAATATCCTATTCTTAGTGCTCCGATGGGTCCTTTCTATACCACAGAGTTAACGATAGCCGTTTCTGAAGCAGGAGGTTTAGGGACACTAAGCCATGTGACTTTGCTAGGAAAAAATTCTATACAAGATATGAAAGAGCAGCTTAATAAGGTAATTGAAGGAACTGATAAACCATTTGGTGTAAATGTACGGACGGCTAGACTTCAAACAGATCACAAGATAATCTTAAGGAAAATAGCAGAATGGCGCAAAAAAAGTCCAAAATTGCGAGAACAATTAATATATGGGCTAACGAGCGCAGGAGGTTCAAGACCAACAAGTAAATTATGGAAAAAATCTGCTCCAGATATGTACCACTTCCATGTTGCGCCAGCTTTATGGTTGGTAGATAAAGTAGTTGCGGCGGGATGTGATGGTATTGTTGCTACAGGTACTGAAGGTGGGGGACATCAAAGCTACGAACGAATTACTACTTTAGTTTTGGTAACACAGGTAGCTCAAAAGTATCCAGAGAAACTATTAATTGCCTGTGGAGGATTTGCTTCTCCAGAAGGAGTAGCTGCAGGTCTTGCTATGGGCGCTGATGCCGTTGCGATGGGAACTCGTTTTATTGCATCAAATCAGAGCGAATTCCACCCTAATTATAAAGGACTTATCCCTCCAGCAGCAGCCAAGGATACTATACTTACTACTGGAGGATTCGGCCCTATACGCTTGTTAAAGAACAAATTCTGCTTAGAACACGGTAGAGTGGTTTCAAAGGATGAAAAACTCGCTCAAGAAATATCTTACGATATAGACGGATTCTTCGATGACTTGAAAAAATACATGATTGTGTATACCGAAGGAGATGTGGAAAATGGCGCTATACCAGTAGGGCAAACGGTCGGTTTAATCGATTCGATAATGGATGTGGACGATATTATATCAAGCTTCACAAAAGGAGCAGAAAAAATATTGAAAAATCTTTGTTCAAAAATTTCTTAAAAATTTTAAGATTTTTACTTTTTTCATTTTTTCAAATTTTTTTTGTGAAATCATTAATTATTCGTATTATTATCTCTTTTGTTAAAATATTAAAATAAAATTGTAAAAAAAAAGAAAAGAATTACTGTTTTATTTCCCATATTTAGCTTTATATAACGGATCTGCTTCTTGTAATACTCTTCTTTGAACCTTGCCGATTAAATTTTTAGGAATTTCGTCTATAAATTCAATAAGTTTAGGCACTTTCCAATAAGTCATGTTCTCTTTGGCCCATTCTCTTAATCCTTCTTCGGTAATTTTGCCAACATATTCCGGTTTTATTGACACCCATACTTTTGCTATTTCTCCCACCTCAGGATCAGGTAGTCCTGCAACTGCAGCCTCCGATACTGCCTCATGTTTCATGAATAGAGTTTCAACTTCCGTAGGAAAGACTGAACGACCGGCGACTTTAATCAATTGTTTTTTTCTATCTCGAATTGAAACGCATCCATCGTCCCTCATGAACCCAATATCACCTGTAAGGAGCCATGTACGCCCATCCCAAGCTTTTAGAGTATCAGCAGTAGCTTCTGGTTTATTTAAGTATGCTTTCATAACCTGAGGACCGCACACACAGATCTCTCCTGTGTGCTCCTCTCCATATTTCGAACCAGGTAATCCATCAGCAATAGGACCCGCCTCAAAATCATCAGGATCAAAGATTGTTCAATCTGTACCTGGTATAGGCATTCCAATTGTGCCAACTGGATTTTCACCAAATAAACTATTCGCACTAGCAACGCAAGTCGATTCAGTTAAACCATAACCTTCCACTACCCTGCCTCCCGTTCTTTCTTGAAATTTTTCTTGAACTGGTCTGTGTAACGGACCCGCTCCTGAAACGCATAATCTCAGTTTTCCAGCCAAATTTGGGTACGGACTAAGATCTGGAAAATCTGCAATCCTCTTAAAAAGAATTTCAGCTCCTGGATAGGCAAAACCCTTCGGTGCAGGCATATCATTGATTATTTGAAGTAACTCTTCGGTAGGCGGTGGTTTTGTAAATAATAGCATCCATCCGCCTGAAGTAATGGCCGCGTTCATTACAGCTGTAATTGCAAATGCATGAAACATAGGTAATACCCCGATAACACCCATCCCGGGCTGTTCTCCTCCTAATACTAATCTTACTTGTACTGCATTACATATTATATTAAAATGAGTTAACACTGTCGCTTTAGGAACCCCAGTTGTACCTCCTGTCATTATGTAGGTTCCAGTATGTTCTGTGGGATCAATCTTTACATCAGGAACGTTTGGCTCAGTCGTGAAAAGTTCGTAAAAATTATAAGATGGCTCAAAATCAATTTTGCCCTTCCGAATCTTACGAGTTTTTCTGGCGATGAACTCTTTAAAGCTTTTGGGTCCAGTAACTAAGTCTGCTACGTTTGTATAAATTACCAATTCAATGTTGGTTTTATCTATAATTGGTTTTACTAAAAGGTTATACATAGCTTCAAGTGTAATTATGGCTCTTGGTCCGGTTGCCTCAATATGGTGTAAAACTTCAATAGGTTTGTAAGTAATGTTTATACCAGTTGGAATAGCACCTATTTTAGCACATGCGTAAAAACATATAGGATATTGAAAGCAATTTGGCATAAGTAGTCCGACAACATCTCCTTTTTTTATTCCTAAATTATGAAGACTTGTAGCTACTATATCTATTGCTTGTCCAACCTCATCGTAGGTCATCCAAGAACCAAGATAATATATCAAGTTATCGTTCGCATATTTTTTTCTTTGCTTGTCAAAAAATTCACCTAACGTAATTTTTTCAAAATCGTAATTCTTAGGGACATTTTCAGGCCAAAAGTGTTTGAACCAAGCTTTATCTTCATTTACTTGCCATTCTTTAGACATTTTCAATTTCCTTCTAGATTTTATAGTTTTTTATTTTATTTTTAAAATTTCTCTTGATTTTTTGAATAATATTAATATTACTAGAATCGTATTTAAGATTTTAAAAACAGATTAAAGATTTAATTTTCAATCAGTTATAAAACGATTTTAAAGATAAATTTCTGATTTTTCGTTTAATTTCAGTTTTATCTTTAATAATTTCTTTGACGAAATTTGAGATTTCTTTTCTCTTTTCAAGACTATAAGGAATTGGCAGGATAACGTTCAAAATTCGATTTCCAATCGTTGCGATCGTTCCTTGAATAAATGTTATCGCCTTAATCTGTTTTTGAACAATATCTAAATTTAAAAGAGATATTAACAAATAGGGATCTATAGCTTTATCGTTTTCTATAACCTTAATTTGAAAAATATGGCTCTGGATTATTATTTTAGTGTCTAATTCAGTTACATAAGCGGTTTTTCCAATCAAATTTGGACCACCATCTTTAACTATTAAAATATCTCCCACCTCAATATTTTGCTTATCCTTATATTGTTCGTACACTTCTTCACTTGTTTTTTTATATGAATCTAAATTAACTTCCCAATTATTTATTTCACTCGTACGAATAAATGGAATATTACCTAGCCCGTAAACGCTGGAGCCAATCTCATCACCACGAGGGATATAACCATTCTTATTTGTGAAAATTATTTTTTTTTGGATTAAATCCTTAACGGATTCTAACACGAAATTATCGTCATTTTCAAGAACTTTGAGAGTTTTTTCGACACCCGTATAGTAATATGGAATAAAGATATTATTTTTTATTCTACTGAAATTTATTTTAAACTCTTTTTGTTCTTTTAAATAATTAAAATCTTTTGAATTTTTTAACCTTATATGGAGATCAAGTATATCGTCATTTACAATAGGTTCTCCATCATTATCTAATTCCTTGGTTCCATCTTTATTCAGTTTATATAAAACTTTTCCATCTTTATCGTGACCAACATTATCTACAATTGCAAAATCGATTTTATAATCTTCTGGAATGGCTCTTAATTTTTGAAATATTAGAATACTCGTTTTATTGCACGTATAGGGTTGAAAAGTGTTTTGATCCAACGAAACTATGGCAAGGATTTTACCATTGATTGTTAAATAGTCCCAAATATAGCGATCTGAAGGATTTCCAAAAATTCCCTCAGGTAAAACGATACCTAACTTACCACCATTTTTAAGAAGCTGAACGCATCTTTCAATAAAAAGGACCTGAGGAGGTTGTTGTTTCACCAGTTTTTTTTGTATTTCCCAATTATCGTTAATATTTTTCCAAACATGTCCTAATTTGTAATTAGTTAAAATATCTTTATCGTTAATAGGTATTTTAGCACCAAATGGGGGATTCGTGAATATATAGTCAAAATAATCGTTCTTAACGATATTCTTTGCTTTAGAGCGATAGCTTTTTGGATCTAATGAATCCTCGCAAAAGATGTTTGACTTTCCACCGCTTAATATTTCCAAATATAATTTGCAAATTTTTGCTAAAAATAAATCTTTATCTATACCATGCAGATTAGAAACAGCTTCTTTTTTCTTAGTTTCAATTTTTTCTTCTTGGTTTTTAAATTTACGCTCGATTTTTAGCCATAATAATTCCCTCGTTTCAAGAAGGAATCCTCCATGTCCACACGCGGGATCTAGTATTTTTGAATCGATTTCGGGATCGATATATTTTACCATAAATTCAATTACATTAGGAAGAGTGAAAAATTGGCCACCCTCGTCTTTCAGTATCTTACTTACAAATATTTCAAAAGCATCGCTTAATATGTCTTTAGAAGATTTAAGTAGTGAAATATGCTGTAATTCCTTCACGATTAAATATAATAAATCTTTATTTAGGCTAATGAATTCGTTCCTTCCGACTATATCGGGATATTTTTCTTTTACTTTTTTTTTTAAAAAAATCTTGAATTCTATTGAATAATTCTTGTTTGGATTCTTGGTCTCTAATACAAAACTCAACCAATGAGTTTTCGTCTAATTTATCAACCTCATCAACCAATTTACATAATAAAAGATTAACAATTTCTTTGGAGCGCGCCCGCGTATCGGTATCTGTATACTTTAATTTCCCATATAAATGTTGATTTATTGATTGAAATGTTTTTTTTAAATTAGGTGATTTTATTAAATCCCTTTTTCTTATAACATCTGTTTCTTGGTAATTCTCAACAAAATCAGTAATTCTTGCGGGCATTTTTGAATTTACAATGAATACTTTTTGCTTTTTAAAACCTATTAATTCTCTAGATCATCAAAATAAATAAAAATATACTCATTTTATTTCAAATAATATTATCATAGATATTTTGATAAATTACTTGCGGCATCAATCCGAATGCCTCTATCCCATCAACCGAAACGGAATTTGGGAATGCTTTTCTCATTATATTATACCCCGCATTTACATCGGCGTTAATAATCGTTCCGTTAGATGTTCTAAACAATCCTCTCGAAATTCTTTTTCCTAAATACTTTTTATGCTTTTGAATTTTCTCATTGTCTAAGAAACTACATTTAGAAGTATAAAGCTCGTCGTCCGTTTCGAATCGTATTCCTACTAGCTCTGATTTGTATGTGATTTGTTGTAGTAATTTGTGAAAAGGAATTTGAACGAAATTCTGGTTATTTCTCTTTCCTATGTTTATTTTTTGTTTCCATCCTTGATTGTGTCCAATTACGATCGTACCAATATCGTTTTGAACGCAATACTCTACCACGAATCGCGAAATTCGATGAAATAACGTAGTTATTTTATTGTTTCGTTTTAAATGTAATTTCAAAATTCTTTTTGTATCCTGAAAATTCCCTTTTTTGGTTTCGATGCTTCTGTAATACGCTAATTGTTTGTTGTAAAATTGATTTATGGATTTTAAAAGCTTACCCTTAACAATAATCGGTTTTTTACCGATATTGTTTACAGCAGTTATAAGATTGTTCAATCCTAAATCAATTGCTAAAACATTAGCTTGATTTAATCCTAAATTCTGTCCTTCTTTTTCGTACACAATTTCTATTTTGTATTTCACTCCTAATGGAATGATTCTTACTTCTTTTAATTTATGTTGAATTCTCGTTTTTATAGGAGTGAGATTAACTCTTTTAGGAAAGTGAAGATATCCATTTTTAATTCTACATTGTTGATTTGTAAAAATAGCGATAGATTCTCCGTTTTTCTTCTTGTATTTGGGAATTTGTGGTCTTCTCTTAAACTTTCTATAATTTTTTCTATATTCTCTTAAACTTTTAAAGTAAGACTTCCAATTTCTTGAAACAAACTTGAGAATCTGCTGAGATGTCTGAGAAGGTAAATTCCTATACGCATCTTTCTGTTTTAAAATGAAATCCAAATCGTAATAAGAAAGAACATTACTCAAATGAAAGAAATCTTGTCTAAAGTACCAATTCGCTAAATTGTATAAATTTTTGGCTTTATGACACAAATTAGATAGTTTTGTTGACGATTTTACTTGAATAATCTCAGTTAATCTCATTACTATATTATTAAATGATAACATTTTTTATAATGAGTATAGAATGAAAATTTACTGATTTATTAAAAATGATCAGAAGTACCTCCTGATAATATCAAATGAGATAATTCTTGATTAATGTATTCATTTTTCTATTATATTAAGTTCTTTTCTGAACTTTTATAAAATTTTTGTCAAAAATATCTACGTTTATTATTAAAAGAAAATTAATTACTTCAAAAAATTTGGATTTATTTTCGAACTATATTAAATTTCTTATTTTATATTTTTTGAATTTGTATTAAATATAAAAATACATTTATCTAATTTATAAAAAAATCACTAAAAATTTTTGATTTAATAGATTTAGGTGTTAATTTTGGAAAAAGAAGAAATTGAAGTTACACATAGCAAAAAAATTATGATTTCATATAATTTTGGTTCTCTGGGCAGAGAATTCATTGCAATGGCTTTTAGTGTATTGGTATTTTTTTACTATGAGGCTGAAATCGGGTTAAATGTCTGGCTTATTGGTTTAGGATTAGTCTTATTTGCGATATATAATGCTATTAACGATCCGCTTATTGGATACTTAACAAATCGACCATTCAAATTTACAAAAAAGTGGGGAAGGCGTATGCCGTGGTTACTTTTGGGAGGTTTACCTCTTAGTTTTTGCTATTTTCTTGTTTTTACTCCCCCCTCAGTTGATCCAAAAACAGGAGCATGGATTATTTTTGGCTGGCTTATGTTTACTACATGTTTATTTGATACATTTCATTCCATTTTTTTCGTGAATTATCAATCACTTTTCCCTGATAAGTTCCGTTCGGTCAAGGAACGAAGAACTGTTACAGGATTCCAAGTTATTTTAGGTGCCATAGGGGTTGCTTTAGGATCGATATTACCACCATTACTCATTACTTTTGGAAATTTGGAGTCATATATCTTTCAAGGATTTATTGTCTTTATACTTGGTCTCATTATCATCATTTTTGCGATACCAGGCTGGCGTGAGGATCCAGAAATGATTGATCGGTACCTCGCAACAGCTCATAAAAAAGTTGAGAGAGAATCTTTCCTTAAAACAATGAAACTTGCTTTTAAGCAAAAATCCTTTGTAGCATATATGGTTTTATATACATTTTATTGAGTTATGATAAACTGTATGCAAGCCTCTCTAGTTTTTGTTGTTCGCTTTAGTTTAAAGATGCCAACAGGTGCAACCGCCCTTATTATGGCAGGATTTCTCATAGGGGCAATAATTTCAACTCCTATTTGGGTTAAGTTCGCACAGAAAACAAATGATAATAGAAAAATTATGCTATTAGCGTCCTTTTTAATGGGTTTTTCTGTATTACCATTAGCATTTTTTCGTGATTATTGGCTTATTGTTATTACCGTCTTTATATGGGGTCTAGCGCTAGGAGGATACTGGGCTATGATATTTCCTGTGTTTTCGGATGTAATCGATGAAGCTGTAGTTTTACATGAGAAACGTGAAGAAGGTACATATATAGGAATCCAACAATTTTTCGGTCGTTTAGGCCTGATTATCGCTGTTATGAGCATCACAATAATTCATTCACTTACAGGATTCGTAGAGGGATCTGAAACTCAAACTTCCCTAGCAGTTTGGGGAATTCATATACACACTGGGCTAGTCCCAGCGGTTGCCATTCTTCTTGGTGCCTTAGTATTTTGGAAGATGTATGATCTAAAACCTGACAAAATAAGCGAAATTCAACTTAAAATGAAACAATTAAAACTCTAAATTAATTTTCCTCTTAAATTAAAATCTACTTTTTTTTATATTATAAACATAGAAATATCATTTAACCTGATTTGAGGGATTCTAGGGTTTTTATACCTCTAATCTTTTTATTTTTAGATAATCTTAATTTGATAGATCCTTGATTTGGTATAATAGTTGACTATTTACTATTATTTGATTCTTGATTTTTATCAAGAATAAGTTTCACAATTATAACTAATATCTAATAAAAAGCATATTATCTTGGAAATTTTTATATAAATTGAAATGTAACGATATTTATGACTTTGAATAGTTTAAATTTTGGAGAGTATATTGAATTTGTGATTAAAAAAAGGTTTGGTGTCATAACTCTCAACAGAGTTCACAGATCAAACGCATTTACCATTGATCAGTTAAAAAATTTGAAAAAGGCAGTGGAACATTGTCAAAATAACGAGAAAATAAGAGGTTTAATTTTAACAAACAATGGTAATTCTTTCAGCACTGGAATGGATTTAGGTGCTATAGATGGAAGCGATCACGAGGCAGTAAAAGGTCTTGAGACGACAGCAGCAGAGATATGTAAGCTTCTGTTTAACGGAAAGCCCATTATTTGTGCAGTAAATGGACGCACAATGGGCGAAGGGGTAGTTTTTTTAGTCTGTTGCGATTATCGAATCGCCATAAGAGATAGCTTTTTCCAAATGCCGGAAATAAATTCGGGAATTTTTCCCGGTACTGGGTGTATCATTTTATTTTCAAAAATAATAGGAATTCCATGGACCAAAAAAATGTTAATGTTTTCCGAAAGAGTTAGTGCTGAAAAAGCCTTAGAGATCGGACTTATTGACCAAGTTGTCAATACAAAAGAAGAGCTTATGGAAGAAACAATGAAAAGGGCGAGATTTATTTTCACTAAAAATCAAACGG
>JAUWBH010000027.1 GCA_030605085.1 Promethearchaeota archaeon
TATCTTTTCTTTCAAATAAATTTTGTCGGAAACCTTAAGAAGAATAATCTTTTGTATAGTAGTGGCAAATAAAAAACATATTTTTGACTTAGAAGTCATTAGCTCTTAATTTATAAAAATAACTTTGAAAGTCAAGTATAAGTTATTTAATTCAAAGATTTTATAACTTAATCTATAATTTTTGGGAAAGAAAATGGGAAACGAAGAAGAAAGCAAAACACTAAACGTAAGAGACTGGATGATTATTAGCACGACCTTGATAGGAGCTATGTTAACAATTCTTGCTCTAATCTGGGGTAATAGACCAACTACCGGGATATTTACAATAACTCTTTTGTTAATGCTATCCTTTGCTCTTTTAACGAATGCTGTATCGTCAAATTCAAAAGCGAATTATCTAGCTAAATTAGAAGGATCGCCTGAAGATGCCCGCATTAGACGCTTCGTGAAATTCGCAGAATATTCATTTGGACTTGCTTTTACATTTCTAATTTCTGGATTTGCTATATTAGCATATAAGTATTTGTTAGATTTTATTGGTCGCAATGTAATCGTATTAATCTTACCACTATCTTTTCTCATTACAGCCTGGATACTGATATTTATTTATAACATTATTAATTATTCTGGTAAGGCGTTAAAGGCATTAAGGAGTTTAAAGCGTAATATATGGATTTTTATGGAATTAGTATGTTTAGGTTTGATAGTGCTCGATTTTTATCAAGTAATCGTAATTCCATAACTTAAATTCTTTTTTTTTTTAATTCTATGAAAGAAACTATTCAATAAAGGAAAGCTATCTGTTAGCTTATAGAAAAAATATAAGTAAAAAAATATTTTAGAATTTACTAATATGTCTTTTAATAGGCGCTATTATATATATCTGGTACCCATTAAAAGGAGATTACCTGAAGGAAATTCAAGAAAAAGTATTAAAAATGCACGAAGAGAAGCACGCCAAATTAATGGGAGGACAAGCTTAAATCATAAATATCTTTTTTTTTATTTCTTTTATATTGCATAAATTTTAACTAAACAAAGAAAATGTTATAATTTATTTATAAAGACTTCGAACCGCAACTTGGACAGAAAATATTATTGTTATCGAGTTTTTGCCCACAATACAAGCAGAATTTCTTGACATCTTTTTCAGATGAAGAAGTGTCGATTAGAGAATTGTTTAATAGATTTTCTCCAATTATAATCTCTCCTGTATCGGGATTAAATCTATATTTTATAATTCCATCGTTGCGTAAGTCTAGTAAAACACGAAGCAAATCTTTTGGATTGATATTTACTTCTATTGCGATATGCTCTAATTTATGAGATCCTTTACTTTCTCGTTGGAATATAGCATTTTTAACAGTTTTTTTACACCGTTTATTTACATAAATTTGATGAATTCCACTAATGAAGAGAAAAAACGCTGGAATTATTAACCAATACCCCCAATTTTGAAGTGATAGAAAAGCTATTCTGAATCTCATCAAAATTAAAGAAATAACGCCAATAACGGTTAAAAATGTTCCCAAAATAATAACACCTAAAGAAGTGTCGTATTTTTTTCTTAAATAATAATCGTCATTATACAATTATAGTTTCAACCCCGTTTAGTGTCATGCGTCTGTAATATAACATATTTATAAATCTATTTAATCTTATTCATTCTATTTATTTAAAGAATTTTTTTTATTGAATAAACCTTTGAGTTTATTTCTTTAAGTATTTTAACAATACATTTAATTGTTCTAATTTTTTTAAGTTAGATTTAAGAATTATATCATCTGCATTGCACTCTTTTTTTATTTTTTCCTTATTTTCTTCTGTAGCCATTGATGTTAGAAGTATAATTGGGACCTTTTTATATTCTTCTTTAGTTTTTAAGATTTTACATAAAGTATCTCCTTTAATATTTCCTGGTAAACCAATATCAATTAAGATTAAATTAGGGGTAATATTTTTTAATTCATACAACGCAAGCTCAGCGTTTTCTGCTGATTTATATGTGTAATTTCTTTTTTCAAAAAAATATTTAAGTGCTTTTCTACTTAATTCATTATTTTCTATGTGTAAAACATCTACTTTTCTGACAAACCGCTTTGTTGTAGGCTGTTCAAAATGAACATTTATTTTCCCTTCTAATTCTTCAGTAGCATCCTCAACAAATTCAATAAGCTTAGTCAGTTCCTCGGGATTGTTAATATTTTCTTTTATCAGTTGAATAAATAATCTTAAAGGTAATATTGTTCTTATGAAATCTGCGCGTATTTCTGATTTTGAGATTAAGCCTTCATTAGAAAAATACACAATTGCATTCTTCACATATTTTTTAAAAGACTCGTACTCGTAATTCTTTCCTATTTTATTTAATTCTTCTGTAAATTCGATTAATAAATTAACTCCATCTTTACATAGTTTCGTTTGATTATATTTCTTATCAGTTAATTTTATTTTAGACAAAAATTCTCTCCATTTTTCGTCTAGATCTTTATTTAAATAGATAGTCCACCTTTCACCTTCTCGATGATATATTTTTTTTCCATTAATCCACTTTTTAAACTCGTTTGTAATTTCCTCCCTCCATATTGCTTTTTTTCCTGTTTCTCGTTCAAATCTTACCATTTCTTCAGTTTTTTCAATATTTTTATGTTCCATGTTAATCCTCCCATAATACTTAATTCCTCATTGACTATTAGGTTATCTATTTTATTAAAATTATGTAAAAATAATACAAGTTCATAACAATTTTATAAAAATGATTATACGGAGTTTGGAACATAAACTCATACCCTCATTAGTGTAGACTGAAACCAGCAATTAATTATTTATAGAAATTTTTTAAATGATAGAATCATAAGATAATTGTATAACTAACTCCTATAGATTAGTTAGATGGTTTAACATAATTAATTTATTTGATAAAGGTAAGATGAAATGGTATCTCTTTTAGGGTGGCTTGATGGAATAACAGCATTGAGTATTCTCATTTTTTATGCGGTTATTGGATTATTTTTTTATTATGAATCAAGAAAACTGAACATTAAACTTTTATCCTATACCGGATTAATGGTTACTTTTGTAGGTTTACTTTGGTTAGGACCAACGATAGATTTTTTTTCAGTATTTTTAACAGGCAAGAATTTAAGTCTAGATACTTATTGTATTTTAAGTTATATGTGGGCGCCTCCTGCAATTTTATGTGCTGCATATATTTTTTCAGAATTGATGATACCTGATAAAAAAAGAATTTTTTTATTACTTTATTTCTTATTTGGTATTATTTTTGAAATATCTCTGTTTTTAGATGTAAAAAATAGTTTTACCATTAATCCTAATAAAATGGAAGGAGATTTAATTGATGCTAGCGTAGTTATAGGGTCCCTAATATCTATATTATTAAGTATATATTTATTTTCTATTTCTTTTTTCTTATCTGGTTTTGTGTTCAAAGGTCTTCAATCTAAGGGTGTATTAAGAAAAAAATACCTCCTTTTGGCGGGAGGTTATACAATTTTTATGATATGTGCAGCTCTTGATTCTTTAATAACACCAGGTCTAGCTTTAGCTACAGTAAGAATGGGAGGGGTAAGTGCTGTGTGGTTTATATATTTTGGTTTAAGAGAAGAACCCGAACAAAAGACAACAACTCAAGGAGAATTAAAAATTGCTGGTGAATTCTTTCGATTAACTAAATATAAACTAGATGAGCTTTATCGCCTTATTACGGAAAATGCAAACGATTTAATTACGATTTTTAATAATAAATTTGACATAGAATATGTTAACGAAAAAATACATAAAAAATTATTAGGATATACGAGCGATGATTTAATTGGTAAAAATATATCGGAGATAATACGCCCTGACGAACTAAAAAAGATCGAAAAATTAGAAAAAGAATTCCTTAAAAAAAGCGAGGTAACAGCAGAAATAAGATTTAGAAAGAAAGACGATTCATATATTTGGCTTGAAATAAAAGGAGACACCTTTACAACCACAGACAATGAAACTAAAATTTTAACGATTTCTAGAGATATTTCTGCTTATAAAAAAGCTCAAAAGATTATGAAACAGGAAAACATAAGATTAAAGAAATTAGAAGGTTTAAGAAAGGAATTTTTAGCCCGTGCTACACATGACATCAAAAATCCGTTAAGTTCATTATTGTTAGGTATGGAAATGCTTAAAGAATTGTATAAAAACAAAGAATTTGAGAATTTTGAAGAACTTCTTGAAGAACTATATAATCAATTATTTAGCGTTCAAAATCTTGCTATTGGTTTGTTAGATTTTACTATGTTAGAAATTCGTAAATCTCAATTAAATAAAGAGATAATAAATATTTCAGATATTATCTTAAAGTGTGTGAATAACGAGAAATTTAGAGCTAAAGAACGAGGAATTAAAATTTCATGTAATTTACCAGAAGTACTATATTTAAATGGAGATGAATTAAGTTTGACGCAAATATTTCAAAATGTAATAGCAAATGCTATAAATTATACACCAATGTATATTCAAGGAAAAGTAAAGATTAAAGCTGAAAAAAGTGATGGATTTGTAAAAATCTCAATTAAAGATAAGGGGATTGGGCTCACCCCTGTGGAAATCAAGAATTTGTTTACATGGGATTACAAGATCAAAAAGTATAATGATACTATTATTAAAGGTGCTGGATTCGGTTTATATATTTCAAAACAAATAGTTGAATCCCATGGTGGTAAAATTTGGACCAAATCTAAGGGTAAAAATAAAGGAACTACATTTATTGTAGAATTACCTATTTCTTAAACTATTTCTTAAACTATATTAACAATTTAATCAATTTAATTATATAAAAAAGATTTTTAAAATTAAGTAGTGAAATCAGAGTATGAACAAATTTTATATTGTATGAACAATCTAATAATTAGTTCTTCTATTAAAATTTTGGATATTTTTTAGAACAACAATATAATTTTATTTATCATATAATCTAACGGTTGAGAGCTTCTTAATCTGTTTGAGACTCTAAAGATTGGGTACAAATATAATTTCAACAATTTTAAACTATAATTTGCTTAATATTTTAATACATAAACAAATAGAAATTGTACATAAACAATTTCGACAAATCTTTTTAAAGGTAATCAGAGATACATAACTTGAATTAAACCACTTTGTTAGAAAAAAAGAATTATATAAAATTATACAAATATTAATTTTAAGAAATGAATTCTAAGAAAAAAAATAGTTCTGGAGAACGAATAAAAAAAGCTACAGAGGTAATTTGGAAATTATGGTGGTTTTGTTTCTATCTCATTATAGCGCCCTTTATAACTTCTTTAATCGTTTTTTACATCTTTATATTCTTTATAGGAGATATCTATATTACTTTAGGATTTTCAGTTCTCATTTTTATGTTTTCCTTACTTTTTTTTTATAAATCTTACGATAGATATAAAAAAAAACCTTTTTTCAAAAATGCAAAAAATAATCTTTCTGCTAGAATTAACATTCTTTTTTTAATAACCATTGCGTCTTTAATTTTAACACCAATTTTCATACTTATAATTCCTAAAGACTACAATTTTGAACTATTTCCTTTAATTTGCTATATTGTACTTTATAATATTGTATGGTATTATTATTACTTTCAACCTATAGATGCTTTTCACTCGGCTGAGAATAAGTACTCTCACAGTATTGATTTTAAAAAAACTATTTCAAAACTACATAATTTAATCGTTTTTTTTAATTATTTTGTTCAGATTTTATTTTTAGCGTTAGTATTTTACTTTAAATTATCGTGGTTGCTTTTACTTATTACAAATTCTTTCTTTTATTTAATAACAATATTTTTAACAAGAAGTCAACTTAAAAAAATCAAAAAAGCAAATGCAGAGAACAGGTCATTTGTACATGAATTAACTACTTTTCAAAAAAAATTTGTAATATCAGTAACAAGTCTAATTTTTACCATTTTAATTCAATTACCAATTATCTATTTGCTTCTACCTCCTCCTGGTGTAGATTTTACGAACTTAATGATATACTTCAGTATAAGTTTAATCGTTGTGTTCATAATATTTTATTTTAAATCCAGATCTTATATTTACTTATATTATGAATCCAAACTCGAAAAAATTAGAATTTCTAAGGATGTAGATGCTTTAAAAGAAGCAACTGCGAAAAAAGAATTATATCAGAAATTCAACTCAATTTTTTCAGGTATAATAATTGCATTCTTTATTTTATTTGCTTTTTTAATAAAAATAATAATTGTAATATTGTTTATACTTCCATTCATTTATATTCTCTCTTATTTAGAACAGAAAGCAAAATATTGCTCAGAAAAGTATACCAATATCGTTTATCTATTTAATACAATCGCAATTTTAGCAGTCGTTTCTTTTGCAATTTTGCCATCCCTAATAGGACCCAATTTATTAAATATCCAATTCATAATATTTTGCATATCGTTTTATTTCATTTTAGAGTTATTTGTTAAGTTTAAATTTTTCCCTAAAGAAAATGTAAGAATATTGCAAAACATTCTTGCTATAACTAGCTATTTCCTGATTGTTTATTCTTTATATCCACTATTCTTTTTGGAATATATCACTTTTACTTCAAATCCAACAATAATTTTACTCTCAGCTGTTTTAATAAACACAATTATATTTCTTATCGTTTTATTACTTTCTTTTTATAGATTTTACCCGATTTTCAAAAGAAAATCGTTTAAATTATTCAAAATTAGCATAAGGATAAATATTTTCTTAATAATCTTATTTACTTTCATATTAATTAATATCAGAACTTTTTTTGTCATTAAATTTTATTTATATATTAACATTCTGATTATATCCACAATTTTAATTCCTTTAATTTTCATAGCATTTTTGTATATAAATTATAAAATAGGGATATTTTCGCGAGAAAATTTCTTACTTAACACATACTATTCTTCGTGGTTATTAATTTCATCAATTTTTTTGTCAATAATTTTCATATTTTATAATTTTATTACAATAATACTTCTGGATCTTCTATTGTTTTCAATTTTACTCCATTATCAAATTAAATTCGGTTGTAAATTAAAAAAAATAAAAGATTTTGTTTTCGAACAATTTACCAAATTAAATTCCATATTCTTTACTGTTGTCCTCTTTTGCTTAAACTTATCGATATTTTTAATAATTTTTACTTTTCCCTTATTCTGGACGAACATAATCCTCTCATCTTATATATCATTAATTATAATCTGCGTTTTAATTAATATTTTAACAGAACAAATTAAAATCTTTTCAAAATCAATAGCAATTAAAATTAACATAATAACATTGTTGTATACTTCATTTTTACCATTGTATTTCTCCCTCTTATTAACTTGGGGAACATTTTTTGTTCTTATAGTTCCAATAATACTCACATCGATAGTTTTGTATGTTCCAATCTTCTATATATCTCAAAAAGAGTTATATCCAAAATTCGGTCGTAAATTGTTAATATTGAATAGTATATTGTTATCAAACTTATCAATGTTAATTCCGACTATATTTGCGTTAGAGTTAGCCAGAATAGGAATATATGTAGATATAATTCTCATAATATTGACCACTACATTACTATTGTTTGGATATTTAAATTTTTTAGATGTTTCTGCTGAAAAATTTAAGATTAAAGAAAATAAAAGGATTAAATTGAATTTTATCATCTTAATTATTTGGTTTTCAATTACTTTTTTGATATTTCTTGAATTTGTACAGATGTGCTTTATTATATCTCTTAAATCTATAATATATATTATTCTAAGTGCATCCGCGTTGATATTTTTTGTATTAAATATTTACACCTTAAGAATAATAAGCAAACTTAAACAAAAATTCGATGAAAATAAAGAATTACTTCTCAAACATTTAAAAATTTATACTATTGGTGAGTATTTACGGAATTTTATTTTTTTCGGTATTGTTTTGTCTTTTTCGTTCCTATTTTTATCGTTGATTCAATTCTCGAATTTATTAAGTTTTGAATCTAATATATTTTTAAATTTATTTTGGCACATTTGTATCTTTTTCTCGTTTCTAGCAGTTTTACTTATAATTCACGAATATGTTATAAAATTAAAATTCTCTAAATTTACGCAGAAGCTTGAATTGTTTTCGTGGATAGTCTTAAAAATTTTTATTAGCCTTTTTTTTACGATTTATGTTGTCCCATTTTCAATCTTTAATAAAATCTTTTTATTTATTTTGATTCTTACTTTATTAACTCCATTAACCATTCATTTTTTCAAAATAGCAGGATTAAATCTCGAAAGATCTAAATTTTTTATAAAAAAATTATTGTTATTCGTATTTATTACTTCAATTATAATATTCTACATAGAACTTTTCTTATTCTTTACATTGAATGAAACTATACCCTTATTTTACGAAACTCCCTTAATTCTGATTACAGTGCTATTTGCAAATTTATTTTTACTTTCAAATTTTTGCCTTATGGTGTCAAGAGACATGCTAGAAAAAAAATCAGAGTTTAAAATATATTACTTCTATGGTCTCACAAGTATCTTGTTTTTTAGTATTTTATACATTAATCCTATAATCTCTATATTTCTTCTTATATTGACTTATGTACTGGTCCTTTATTATAGAAATGAGAATTTAATTCTTCGATTCATATTATATTTTATTATTAGTTATCTCACTTTTATAGAAATTTTTATAATTTTAGACACTTATAAAGCTCTTTCTGTTTTTAAAGTCATCCCTATTGGCTTATTTGTCGTTATCTACTTAGCCTCAATAATAGCAGTGTTATTTTTTTCTACTTTAGTAAATATATATGCAAGTAATCACATCGAAAAAATGTTATTATATATAATTCTATCTTTTTGGTCGTTCGTATATATATTAACATTTACCAAAATTTTGCTTATTTATAATATTACAATTTCTCTTTTCATAGTTTTATCATTAAGAGGAATAAATTTATATCGCCGGGAAGATAACCGCTATAAGTGGTTTATAAAACCATGCATTCTTTTGTTGATTTTTGATTTTACGAGTTGGATAGCATATAGTTTTATTTTTATTAATCCTAAATATCTATTTATAAATCCTATTCTAACATTTACCTTAACAGCTAGTGCGACAAGTTCTGGTTTTGTTTTCTTATATAACAACGCAACGAAAAAGTTAAGAGATAGATATTTTCAAATAGTTTTAACTTCAATAATTATTAATTTTCCAACCTTCATTTATTTTCTCCTAATCTCGTATTTTCCAATACATTTAGAACAGCCTATCGCATTAATAATTACGTTAAACATAGGGATCTTTCTTTTTTACATTTCAGTTGGGATTTATCAATGGAAAATCTCTTGGGACATATGGAGAGCAGGATGGTGGGCGTGGATTCTCTTACCTATAATAAATTTCCTCCTAATTTATAATATTGTAACCGGTATAAATGTGTATGCTAATGCGATAAATATTTTTAGAGAATACGATATGCTAATAATTACTTTAATTATATGTACTTTATTCGAATTACCCGTATTGTATACATGGATAAAAAAACATTTCTATCATATACTATTTGTAATATGGGGAGAAACGTTATATTTAGTTTATTTTATTAGCTTAAACCTCTTTAGTGAAAACGCTCTTTTAAAAAATTTGTTTTTTGTCTTATTTTCAGTTATCTTATTAATTCCAATCTTGTATAAACTGAAATTATGGAATATAATATCAAAATTGTGGCTTCTTTTAGCCGTTATTAATGTGAGTTTTTTAATATTCTTCTTATCTTCAATAGGAATAAAATCTTTTGGAATTCTTGTATCAATTGGAATAATAACATTTGGATTGTTTTTTCTTGTTTATTCTTTTTTTCCAAAAATTAGAAGTAAGGCTCTCATATTTCTTGCATCATATTTTATTATCCTCTCAGGTATTTTCTTGTTTGTATTTTTTCTTTTATTTTCGATAATACTAAATCCTTTCATATCGATAAATTTAGCGTTTATAATATTAGCAGGAAGTCTCTTTTCGTCTAAATATCTCAAAGCTAACCAAAAAATTATACATTTCTTAATTTCTGTAATATTAATTGTAAACTTTTCGTTATTAACATATTTTACTTTTAGTTTAATTCCTGGTCTAGAATTACTTTCTATATTTTTCGCAATAACCGTTTTTGGAGGTTCTTTTTTCGTGTTTAACCATTATGAAATGTTTAAACCAATTAATAAGGGAATTCCATGGATGATAATGGGTATTGGTCTAAGCTTATCCATTTCTTCTCTTTTTATTACTTTTTTGAATGTAAGTCTGCTTCTAATAAGTGCTATTTTCTCAGTTATTATATTGATGTTTCTATATTATGTTTTAGACTATGACGATAGATACATAATGTTATTTTTGGTTCCAATTCCATTGGCTTTTTTAACGCTTGCTTTTCTATTTATCTTTGAAGCTATTCATTCTATTTTGATTTTAGTATGGTTGATATTATATTTAGGTTATTTTCAAGTTATTGTAAACATTTTTAATTATTTTTTAAAAGATAAGGAATCTCGAAAAGAAAAAAAAAGGATCTCCAAATTTTTTAGAAATAAAGATCAAATTAAGGCTATAAACTTAACTTGTTTAATCATAAATTCCACTTATCTTTCTATGTTAATTGCTATCATCTATTACCTCTCGCTTTTTTATCAGATCCTTTTATTCTTAATTATTTGGCCGATTTTAATGTTATTTAGTCTAAAAATTGTTCATTTATCAAAAATGGACGCAAAATTTTCAAAATTAAAGATTTTTTTAAACTTCATTGGAATCGTTATGTACATTCTCATACCAGTGGGAATCACAACAAATATCTTTCTTAGCTTGATAATCATTGAAATAGAAATGATTTACCTAATTTTTCTGGTGTTAATAATTTTTAATGGAATTCTTTTTGTTGAAGTATATATCGTTGATAGAATAATTTTCAAATACGTACAAAAGAACATTAAAGTACATCTTATATTTTGGTCTTGGCTAACTTTTTGTAATGCGTTTTGTGTTTATTTTTATTTCTTTCATTCAAATATTTTTCTTTTGATTTTAACAATCTCTTTAGTAAATATTATTTCAAATTATCTCTTAAAACAAATTCCAATTAAAAAAAAGGAGGGCCTTTCAAAAATACGAATTATACTTAGCTACATCGCTTTCACTACATTAGCATTTTATATCGCATCTGAAATTTCAGCGGTAGTTTTACTTTATTATACAGAATTAATTGGAATGCCATCTACAATATTATTTTTTCTAAATTCTGTTTTAATATTATTTATTTTAAGCTATTTCTTAAATAAAAAGATAAAGGAAGATTTAAAAATTAAGATTGAATTTGTACTTTTCTTAGTTATCCAAGGATTATTTCTCGCTACATATTGGATATTTGTATTTATAATATTTAAATTTTTAAATATATTTACCATAAGTTTAATAGTAGTAATTGAAACATGTTTATCGTTCGTAACCGTTAAGTATATTGATCAAATATTATTAAAGGGAAAACGTCCTAATTTTATTCCAAAAGTTTTTTCTTTTTTAACACTACTACTTTATTTCGAGATTAGTATTTTGACTTATGGTATATTTACTGAACTTTTAGGTTTCCTTGGAGCCTTTTTAATTTCTCAGATTGTTCTTTTTATTTTAACTATTACAGATATTACTTTATTAAAGCAATTAAATAAAACTTTGAGCTATTTAATTCATTTTATTAGCTATTTTATTATTACAGTAATTGTATTCTTCATTTTGTACGAAACTAGTTTACGATATAATCTAGATTTAATTGTTTTTATTTTGTTTTTGTTTATATCAATGCAATTTTATAGCAATCATTCGTTTTTTACATTTTGGACTAATTTAATACCAGATAAATACGAATCTTTTAAAAATGCGGAAAATAAAGTGAAATGCATCATAGGAGCAATATTTTATTTCTTTTTAGTTTTTTTCGTGCAACGAATAATTGTTTTAACGCAATTGGAATTTCAAATACTTATATTGAGTCTCCTTGTTCACGGTCTTATGTATATAGACAAAATTTATTTTAAATTTTTAGGTAAGTTATCTAATTATGTTAAAATATTTTCTTGGCTTGTTGTAATGTTGTTTTCGTCAATCTATTTATTTTGGATATTTAATTTTTACCTTTACACTATTCTTGTTACCGTAATACCCTTAATCGTCCTGTTTTTCGTTATTGAATTTTATTATTTAATAAAGTTATTAGATTTCATCCAGAAAATTCAATCTAAAAAGGAAACCATTAGAAAAATATTGATAACAATTATATATGTTAATTTTATAACATGGCCACTTTACTTCTCGAAATTAAATCTATTCTTGGTCTTAGACTTATCTTTACTCTCAATTGTTATATTATTTAGTTTAACTTTTATTGATGGATATTTAAAAGTTCTTAAAGAAAAAATTAGACTAAATTTAAGGAAATTTTCTTTTTTGTGTATCGGAATTTTAGTTTCTTTAGATGTGTTCATATATTTAGATTTGATCGTACAACCATTTTTATTGAATTTGAGTATTGCTATACTTGTCTTTTTAATTTTTGCCGCTTTTATAGTAAAACCATTTAAAAAACATTCTTTATTGGCTATGGCTTATTGGAACATCAGCTTTTTGTTCTTAAGCATAATAACCTATTTTATTTTCTTATCGTTTCAAATTAGTTTGTTTTTCTTCTTAATTACTTTAATGATTTATTGGTTTGTATTTGCTTTAGAAAGACTAAGAGAAATATTTAGTAAACTAATAGATATTTTAACTATAATTCTTAAAAAAATCAAGAGTTTTGTTCTTATTGCAATTAATGGAATTGTTAATTTCTTCAAAAAGTACTTCAAAATTATTTGGATAGCGATAAGTATTATTATTTCGATAACATTTGCTATTCTCATCTCGCCCTACTTAGGGATAATGCATTTGATACCAGTAACTCTTGCTGTTTTTGGTTTGCTTTATTCTGTATTACCCTCAGAAGAAATCAGTGATCCCGATAAAAAGTTTAGTCGTAGAATGAAACGCTTAATAATAATTTGGGGTAGTGTTATAGGGATTATATTTCTATTTATACCTCTTAATTTTCTTATTCTCATGATTTTTATCGCTATTCTAATTTTAGGAGCAATTTTATTACCATACATATATTTTAAAGAAAAACGAGAAAATATTTCCATTAAGTGGAGATTTTATACCACTTTATTCTTTATATTTATTCTTATAATTACAGTAATATTGATGTACTTACAATTTATTGGTATTTTAACTATATAAAAAAGATTTTTAAAATTTTTAATCTAACTAAGTTGTATAATAATTATTTAATTTTTCCAAATAAAACAAGATAAATCCCTTTGAGTTGACTTTCGATTAAAATTTGGCTTCAATAACTCTTCAAGCTCAGGAAATTCAAATGGGAATAAATTCTCGAAGGCTCTTTTTAGTAATTCGATGTACTTCTTTTTATCGTATTGATGTTTTCTCTCGTCGTATAGGTCTGTGAGAATTACTTTCTTCTCGGGAAAATCGGGATCTGCGTCTGCATTTAAAATTATGTAGCGTACATATTTTCCAGCACTTACCACTACGCCTGATCTTTCTAATTGCTTTGCTGCTACGGCTTGATAGGAATTTACCTTATATTGTGAAGGTCTTCTGGATATTTTTTGGCGAACGGCAAGTTCTTCTTTTGACATAGCACCGCTTTGAATTCTGCTGATATAATCGTAAAGAACTTCATTTGCTTTAGGGACTCTTTTCATGAATTCATCTACCGAAGTGGCACCTTGAAAAACATCGATAAAAGCGGATTGGGCACTCTTTACTATTTTGGGGGTATCTCTACGCCTAATTTCGATGCCTCTTACCTTCACTTCACCATCACTTTTAATACCCCAATAGTGATTAAGCGTTGGAACATCTGGCTCAGCTCGAGACGGAAGAAAAACGATGAAATTAAATCTACCATCCCAGCTCATACGAATGCTCGTCTCTTCTGAAATTCTTTCTGCAATTTCTTTAGTTATTTTCTCAAATATCTCCGGAGGCCTTCCTTTAGTATCTTGAAGCCACATTGAATCTACAATACCGTGTATAACCCGACAACCGTAAGATTCTGCAATTTCAGCAGCACGCATAAGGAACTCCCGAGCAAAGGCACAAACCGTTTGATGGGCTTCAATTTTGCCAAAACGAGCGTTTTTGAAACCTAAATATCCAAAATTTACTACAAGCACCCATTTCAATGCAATGTCCGTGAACTTATAGCGCAAATCTCCAGTTTTTCGAACATAGTCTTTACATTCTAACCTCTTTTTTAAAGGCAAGCTAATCGACTTTGAAATTATTCCTTCCCTCTTAGAACAAATATGAAAGGCCAATCCTGGAACCTTTATGCCCGTACCGTCTTCCTTACAGCACTTGCAATTAAGCGTTTCAGAAGAAATGTTGAAATTAGTCATCAACGAAGGATACATTGAAGAAAAATCTAACTCCACCACTTGATCAAACACTCCAATCAATGGCTCAAATATATGCCCTCCCCGGTCGCCTCTGATTAAATCCATTCCCGTCGAAAAATCTTCGGGACTTTTTTTGAAAGGAGGGATTAAATGATCAAGCTTATAGGCGTTATAAAACTGTATCGACTGGAGCGCACCCCCAATCGTTACTCGACATAATCGTTGAAGAGGTACCCGCGAGATCCTCGCAACTTCAATAACTCCCGGGATGTTTCCTTCGTGAAAATGTAGGCTCCCGTAGGTGGTCGTATCAAGGTGGAATCTTCCTGTGAAATACACCTGAATTTTTGAACGGCGCATTATTATTCCGTACGACATGTAATGATCCGAACCTCCAGAGAGTTCGAAAATGCAATTCTTTAACGGTGTTTTTGTGCGAGAAAAATAAAGATCCTTTGATACTCGATTGAACGACGCTCGGGCAGCTAAATAAGGAAAAATAAACTCGTCGCCGCCTTGAGTAAGAATGATATCCGGATCCAGTTTTTCGATAATTTTACTTATTGCCTTTAAATTCTCAGCTTCGTCTGCTTTGTCAATTAGGATTTTTCTTTTTCTAAGACCGTCAGCCCTCGGAATATTACAATTTTCGTCTTTCTCGACTACACTAATTTCTGCATACGCAAGAGGGTCGTTGTAATACGATCTTATCCCGTGCTGCTGAACTTTAATATCTAACCACACTGCCTTCAGAGGAGGTAAATCGTAAAACAACACTTCGTTGTTGTCTTTCAAATCTAAAGATACTAAACGGTTCACACCATTTTGAGCAGGTTCAATCTTAAAGCTACAGAAAGACATCGGAAATAAATCTCTTATGTAGAAATACATTTGTGAGATAGGAAGATCCGTATTATATAAAGTAAAAAGACCAATTTCGTCAATCTCACGAATGGTTGATTTGAATACAGAGGGCTTTGCTACAGAAACGCCAAAAATTTTGGACTTCTCATGATCTTCAAGCTTTATGTATTTTTCACAGATCCTTACGCGTTTAATATTTGGATGTGATTTCAAAATGTGCCTTAATCTTTTAAAATCCTTACCAGCACTTTTTCTTGGCACGGCGAAGAATTCTGGATAAAATTCTTCAAATATCTTTACAACTTCTTTTCCTTTTTTCACCCAAAGAACTACGCCATCGCTATGCGTTGATACATCAAGAAGCCAGCCATCAAATTGCTCTTGATAATCTGATTTATTTGCCTTTTTCATTGAATTTTTCTTCTAATTCTTTCACTTTTTTCTCTAACATCTCAATTTTCTTTTCCTGCTCAATTGCAAAGGAAAAGAACAAAATTTCCGAAAGCATTGGACGAGCGCTCAGACTCCCGGCATCGGCATGAATTCGGGCAAAATTCATTAGTTTATGAAAGATTTTCTGGTCTTCTGGTCGAAGAGCTCTCTTAAAATCCTTCCAGCTTTCTATTTCGTGTTCTAATGCGGGCCTGAAAGAAGGTACTGTCCTACCCATAATTAACCACGAAAAGTAATTCTTTACCAAATTTAAAAAAAAGTACTTTGTAAATTTACTGATTTCTATCAAAAAAGTTTTAAAGGTTGAATTTCAACAATAAATATTTTAACAAAAAATATTTTGATTGATTTGTTCTATGCAAGCCACATTCCGTAGAGCCACTCTACGGAAAGAAGGGCATTGGCAGTCGTCTAGCAAAGCACACTTTTGAGTTCGCTCGAGCCAATGGTTATGAGAAACTCCTTATTTATGTGCGTTCAGGGAACGAAAACGCCAAAAAGTTCTACCAAAATTTAGGTTTCGTCCCCAAAGGGGTTTTATTACGGCAAGTCAAGATAGATGGTCAGTACGAGGACGAAATTTTCATGGAATTGTTCTTGTGAAAAATTATGCTAAAGATTTTTTTTCCATTCTTTATATGCTTTTGTCATTTTCCCGCAATGAATTGCTTTCTTTCCAGTTTCTTTTGTAAATTGTTCTTGTAATTGTATTTCACTTTTACTAGAAGGAGCTTTCTTTTTTGCCATAGATCCTCAAAACTTTATTAGTTTTTTAATTTATCTATAATTTGTTATGTTAGATATTTAAACATTTTGCTTTTAATTTAAAACAACCACATTAAATCCTAAAAACTCTTAATTTTAATCTTACAGCGAAAATCTCTCATTTAAAGATAAGTAGTACTTCTTATCATTTTTAATGTACCTTATTTAAATTCTAGCAGTTATTTTTCTAAATAACAACAAAATAGTTAGAGTTATTATATTATGAGTGAAGAATTAGAAAAATGGCATGCCTCCTGTGGAATCTATTGTAAGAGATGCCCGGGAGTTAAGTTTTACAATTGTAAAGGATGCAGAGAACAAAAAGGACAAGTAAAAGATTTTCCCGTATGCAAAACTTACGAATGCGTTACCAGTAAAGGATATAAATTCTGCTACGAATGCGAGGATTTCCCTTGCGAAATGCTCCAACCAATCGTAAATTTTGAGATTTTTGCTCCACATAATTCAAAATTGTATAATTTAGTCATGATAAAGAAGTTAGGATTAGAAGAATGGGATAAAATTTGTGAAGATAAAACAACTCTGTATTATCAAGGAAAAAAAGTAAAATATGGTGGAGATCCACTAACTTTAGAGAAGAAAGATCCAAATTCGTATAAGAAGAAAACCAAATAATGTCAACAGAGGATATTTATCGTGACATTTAGCAAAATGTGTAGTTTGCCTCGAAATGTAGTACTCCATTTGACAGAACTCTGCAATCTTAGATGTAAAATGTGTTATGCTTGGGGTGAAACAGGAGTTTATTCTAACGCTGAGCCCGGAAGAAAACCAATCACAATGGAGCTTGAGTTAGTAAAGAAGATTATCCGTGATTTAACTCCATCAAAGCCATTTTACAGCCTTTTTGGAGGGGAGCCTTTAATGTCCCCTCATCTAGAGGAAGTAATAAAAATGATCAAAGAAGCAGGTTCCATTATAGACACTCCGACCAACGGTACTTTAATAGCAGAACATGCTAAAATGCTGATTCGAACGGGGTTTGATCTCGTAAGGGTCTCTATTGATGGCCCTCGGGAGGTTAACGATTCTCAGCGCGGTAAAGGAAGTCACGATAAGGCTTTTGAGGGTATCGAAACCCTCCATAACGAGAAATTAAAAGCTGGAAAACACAGACCTTTTATTGGAATTATTTATACAGTAACTCCCAAAAATTATAATTCTATAAAGGAATTTTTTCTTGAAGATCTTAACCTCTCGGCTATTAAAAATGTATCAATCCAAATTGAAAATTTTCTAACAGACGAAATGGGTGAAAAATACGCAAAAATGCTTAGAACCGAGTTCGGGATTACAAGCAATAGTTATTGGAAAGGATTGGTTAGACCCATTCAAGATTTTAATGGAGTAGACACCGTTGAATTAGCACGCCAAGTTAATAATGTGGTTAAAGAACTTAAAAAAATCGGAAAAACTGTTCTACTTTTGCCACCTACTTTCTCTCCAAAAAATCTTAGAGCTTATCTCGAAGCGAGATGGGATGATATGGAAGACACTTATCGTGGCTGTGTTATTCCTAGGGTGGGCGTAGATATTACCGCTTCTGGAGATGTAGCTCCTTGCCATGTTTTTTACGACCTTATAATGGGAAATCTTTACGAAAATAGTTTCGAAGAAGTATGGAACGGTGAAAATTATCAAAAATTCCGAGCATACATGAAAAAACATCAACTAATGTCTATATGCAATGGAGGGTGTTGCATACTTTATTTAGCAGGGAAAAAGAAAAGGAAAAGAAAGAAAGCGTGAATTGTTAATTACACATCTTTGTAATTAAAGAAGAATCTTGTCCCCTCTTAAATCTCTTTTAACCTCTTTTTTTTAATACATTCTCTTCATAATTTTCAATATCTTTTATCCAGTCGGTTCCTATCGGAACATTATTATTGAGGCAGAAATAATCCCATATTGCACCAAACGGAAGGGTTTTTAATTCTTCTAAAAGAGCAAGTCGTTGGAAATATTGACCATTTTCTTCGTATTCTCTCAAAATTTCTATTGGTTGTAAAAGAGCATACAATAATGCTTTTTGTACGGCTCTAGCCCCTATAACCCACGCGCCGATACGATTAATAGAAGCATCAAAAAAATCTAGAGCTAAATGAATTCTTTCCATAGCTTGACTTCTTATTATTTCTTCAAATAATTGAATTAAATCATCACTAACAATAACCACATGATCGCTGTCCCATCGCAAACCTCTACTAATATGAAGCATCAATTCAGGTATAAATGGCATAATTGCTGAGATTTTATCTCCAACTGATTCTGTAGGATGAAAATGACCGGTGTCGATGGTCAACATTAGTTTGTTAGCAATAGCATAACTCAAATAAAATTCATGGCTACCAACAACAAAAGCTTCGCTGCCGATACCAAATAGTTTACCCTCTAAAGAATCTTTCATCACTGAGTTTGAGTATTTTTTTTGTAGAATTTCATCAAGAGATTCTTTTAATAACTGCCTGTGTCCCATACGATCGACTGGGATATCCTTGGATCCATCAGGAATCCATATATTGTGAATACAAGGATCCCCCAATTGCTTTCCAATTTCAGCGCTTATCTCTCTACATCTTTGAACATGTTCAATCCAAAATTCGCGAATGACTCTTGATTTACTACTTAATGTAAAACCATCATCAGCATTAGGGTGGGAAAAAAGAGTACTATTCAAATCTAATTTCAAATCATTATCTTTTGCCCACTCGATCCAGCCTTGGAAATGTTTAGGTGAAAATTCATTTCTTTCTATAAATTTCCCTCCAAAATCTCCGTAAGATGAGTGTAAATTCACACGATGCTTCTCTCCTGGAATTAAAGATATTCCTTTTTCGAGATCTTTTTGGAGTTCTTTTATAGTCCTTGCTTTACCCAGATAATTTCCAGTTGCGAGAATACCTCCGCCAGATAATTCAGCATTGGGTCTTTCAAAACCGCCAACATCATCGCCTTGCCAACAATGAATAGAAAGAGATGTTTGTTTTAACTCCCTTAGCACATTATTAATATTAACACCGAATTCCTCATATTTTTTTGCGGCAATATTATAAAGTTTTTCAACATTTTCTTTCGTAGCGATTCACTCTTTTTTATATTATTATTTTTAAAATTTCTCAGATACTTTTATAATTTATATACCGTTGAAATACTCCTCTTCTGTGGGAGGATAATAGATCGTTTCTTTGCCATCTTTATCTATTTTTTTGACATATTCTCGACCTTTCTCATCAAGATACACTTTTCCAGATGTTTTTAGCATTTTATAAAGCTCAGCACGCTTCTTAGGATCCGCAACACATATAAAATTACAATTCCCGCAGCGGGGATTCGTATCTTCGATTGGTCTAAGCCCTACATTTTCAGTTACTCCTACTTTAGCAAATGAAGCACCAATTCTTGAATTAAATTTACGTACCTTTCTTGGAGTTTCTTTATCCCTTGTAAGTTTGTACAGTTGGTTCCTGATAAACTCTGCATTCCACTCATCGTCAGAAAGATTTTTTAGACAAATATGGTTTACCGTCCATGTACTCCATGTTCCATCGCTAGATAATCCTGTAAATCCTGCGCATCCAATCCCGCATTTCATGTATTGCCCTCTCTTACCATAGATCTGCTTTACTCCTCCAATAACTACAGGTTGTCTTTCTTCTGCTTCGTCTTTTGATACATAACCAGTTGTACATACCTTTTGACAGATTTTACATCCATTACAATTATTTTCTTTTGCCATAGGATCTGGTTCGAGTGGTGCAGTAATAAGAACTCCATCGAGATATAGCGATCCTCCGTATTCCGTGGTGACTAAATTTCCAGACCATCCGAGATGACCTAATCCAGCAGCTACACCACTATATCGCAGTGAAAAATCCGGGAAGGCTTCGCCTTTTTTAACAATAACTTTAGTCCCACCTCTATATTTTGCATTCGGTATGACAGGATGAGCTTTGTATTCTGTATTGCTTTCAATATATTCTGCAATCTTTACTGCGGTTTTCCAACCCGTCGCATAACCTATATCTTGGCATACTTTCATGCTCATTCTTTCTTTTTTAGAGAAAAAATTCTCTATGGCTTCCATTGTGTTTGGATATGCCCATATAATGCAGCTCTGAGCTCCAGGAAGACAATAATCCATGTCTGCCGAGGGTAGGTTGTCAGGAAGGCGCTCTCTACTTCCAACGCCCACTAATTTAGCTCCCGAATCGAGAGCCATCTTTTTTACATTTTCTTTCAATTCTTTTAAATCCATTTTGAAAACCTCGACTTTTTTATTATTTATTTGAAATTTTGATTATTTTATACACGCTAAGCCGAAACGGTAAGCGTATTTATTAGAAGGGTACTCAATATCAAGTTTTAAATTACTTTTTAAACCTATAACAGTCTTTATTACCTCAATCCCTACAGCTTCCATCGAATACCTTCTTTTATCGGGATAACGGCAGGGTTTGCCACTATCGTAGGTACAGCCACCATCTTTTTTATTACGACAAACTTTACAAGAACCATCATATAAGAGAAGTTTTGTATCGTTTCCATTGTTAAAACTCTCAAGAAATTTGTCAAATTCTTCCTCTAAGTCGCCTCGAAATTGACTTTTCATGTAAAACGAATTTTTTATTCTATATTCGCTTCTTCTTGGATGTTTAGCTTTTATTTCCTTTATATAGGTTTCTAAATCAAATATAGAATAAATAAGGTAAAATTTTTGATATTTTTTTACTTCATCCTCCAAGTAGGGAGCTTCCGGAGGACATGCCCAAGAATGACCGTAAAAAGGACATGTAAACGCCGGAGATACGCATAAAGTCTGTACTTTTGGATCGAAAAAAATATCTTCAGATTCTATTTCAACAAATGGCATGATATAGAAAATTTTTAATTCAAATTAATCCTTTCCACATCGTTCAAGACATTTATATTATTTAAAACATACTAAGGCAAATTGGTAAGAATATTGGACGGGAGGCCATTCCAAGCTAACATTAATCTTTTTGGCAGTTTCGGTTGTATTAATTCCCGCAGCGGTCATACCATATTTAATTTTATCAGGATATCGACAAGGCCCTCCGCTGTCGTAAGTACAAGATTTATCCTTTTTATTGAAACAAATTTTACAAGAACTAGGCCATATTACAAAATTTTCCTCAAATTTCTCGCCATTTTTTTCTAAGAATTGAATTATACCATTTTCCAGATTGTTCTTTAAATAATTTTTTCTATGAATTGAACTCACGATTCTTTTCTCTGTCCTTTTAGGATGTTTAAGCCGCGCATTATTCACTTCTGCATTTAAGTCGAATTTTTCGTAAGCCAGATAAAATTTTCGAAATTCTGAAATTTTGTTTTCTAAATATGGAGATGCTGGAGGGCACGCCCAATTATGGTCAAAATTGGGACAC
The DNA here is from genome assembly GCA_030605085.1 of Promethearchaeota archaeon. The sequence goes on from JAUWBH010000027.1 coordinate 22,045, forward strand.
TTGAGCTTAGAATTATTGCAATAAGAATATACATTGGGATCAAAAACAATATCGTCAAAATTAATTTCTACAAATGGCAAATTTAACAATTTAATAATTAAATATTCATAAATAATTAGGGTTTTAATTGTTTTTTGCAAAATTCTTTAGAAGGCATCACTTCAATTAAATTTTTAGCTTTTTGGAACTCTAAATCATTAGTAATTAAAATAGAAGCACTTTCCATTAAAGAACTTGCTATTATGATACAATCTGGCAATTTTAAATTCGTTTTTTCTTTAATCTGTCCTGATTTATCCGCAATTTTTAGGTCTAAATTAACAATTTTATAGTATTTATTCGAATGTAAAACAGCAATAAATTCGTCTTTTTCTTTTATTTCATTAGATTTATAATAACCTACACATAATTCAGCAATCGTTACAATTGAAACAACACTTTCCAAATCTCCCCGATCAATAGCTTCCAAAATTTTTTTAGAATATTTATAAAATGGTTGCTCTTTGTTTTTAACATTTAAAAAAATATTGGTATCTAATGTAACTTTCAATCCCATTCCTCACGTAAATCCCTTTGATATTTTGTACTATGAATCTTCCAAGGATTTTGTTTATCCAATATCTCTGAAACGCTATTACTCTGTGATTTCGTAATTATTATTTTATCTCCCTTTAAATCGAAAATGAGCCTATCCCCTTGTACAAGCCCTAATTTTACCCTAATTTCCTTGGGAATGGTTATTTTACCCTTTTCACCTATTATTGAATTGCCAACTATCATAAATCATCATTTGTTTTCTTAATATAAAATAAGAAAATTTTTGCTAAAAAGTTTTACTCAATTTTTAGAATAATTTCTTTGGATTTGGAATAAATCCAAAAGTTTCTTCATGTTTACAAGCAATTATATATTTTTTCTACAAAGTTTTTATAGATGCAAACGAAACGGTAATTACATTAAAGCGTGGTCATTGGACCTGAGGGAATCTTATCACCAGAAAAGAAAAAGAAAAATTTTACTCTATTGTAAAGAAATTAATTCCATCAACAAACAAACCCTCATCACATTCGGAACAATTTATTTTCCCCGATATTATAGATTTTGAATATGGTTCTCCTGGATGAATAATCTTTTTACATTTGGAACATATATTTTTAGAAATTGATTCGGTTTCTTTGGTTTCTTCACTTTCACTTTTAAGAGATTCAAGTTTCAATATAAATACCTTTATTATTATTATCTTCTTTATTTCTTAGTTTTTTTAATTACATTTTTTTCTACTATTTAAAATATCTTTCCAATCTCTTAAATTTTTACAATTTTAATAATTAATGGAATTAATAACAATTCTTGCTCCACCAGAATTTTTTAATTAATGTTTGTTTGTTTTTTCTTATTTTTTTAGACTTATATTTAAAAATTAAATTTTAAATCAGAAAAAGCGACTAAAATTTTAAAAAATTTCTTGCGTTCTTAATATATTATAATGTTATTTAAATTATAATACACACTTTTATTGATTGTATCATGTTGTTAAAAGGGAAAAATATAGTTGTAACTGGCTCCGGGAGGGGTATTGGAAAAGCTGTTGCTATAGCTTACGCGAAAGAGGGTGCTAATATCGGATTGACATCAAGAACTTTGGAAGAATTGAATAACACTAAAAAAGAAATTGAAAGCTTAGGGACAGGAGTCAAAGTAGTGGTAAAAACGGCGGATATCACAAAATATAATGAGGTTGAAGGAATTTTTAAGGAGTTTCATGATGAATTAGGTATATTAAACGGAGTAGTTGCTAATGCGGGTTTTGCTTGGTTGGGATTTGCTATTGAATTAGATCCTGAAAAATTTGATATGATGCTCAAAGTAAACATACTTGGGGTATTTAATACGTTCAAAACCGCCTATCCATATTTGAAAAAAGATGATAAAAATGCAAAAGCGAGATTCTTGATAACCGGGAGTGCGGCGTATCCTTCAGCAACGGCTCGATTTTCGGGATATACCGCAGCTAAATATGGGGTTGTCGGCTTTCAAAGGTCATTAGCTCTGGAAATTAAACGGGAAAATATAACCGTTAATATGATGTTGCCTACGCAGGTTGATACGAAAATGCTGAGAGGTAGGAAAGCAGGTGATGGAAATAAACCCGCAGGAGTAATGGATCCTGAAGATCTGAACGATTATTATGTATTTATGATGTCAGATGAAGCGAACAGAATTCACGACGAATTAATCTATCCTAACGATTTTAACACAGTAAAAAAGTTAATCAACGAAGCTCCGGCAGATAAGAAAGAAAATTGGGATACTTTCAAAGTTTTTCTCGAAGAAAAATCGCTAAAAACGTACAAAAGCGTTAGAAAGTTAGGAAAGTTAGTAGAATTTCTAATAGCTCGTTCTTAATAAATATATTTTTTTTTTAACTTTACCATTTTTATGTGAAATTTATATTCTAATTGATGCTATTAGCAAAACTTGAAAAAAAAAATTATAAAATAATTTAAACTCAATTCATTTTATTTAAAAGGATTTTTATCCTTCAATATTTTATCCTGATATTCCTTTAAAAGGGGGGGACATAAACCCTTTTTAGTTGCCTCCTTTTTTAAGGCTTTCATAATTTCTCCTAAATTTACACCTAATGGACACCAATGATAACAATTTTCACAGCTAGTACATAAAAACAATCCAGATTTCACAGCAGCTTCTATTCCATTATGTATATAATCTCGTATAATGGCTGTAGCTCCCAATCCATATTTTGAAGCGTATACATTGCCAAAAGCTCTGGATGCGGTACACACGAAATTACAACTCTTACAACTGACACATTTTAGAAATTCTTTGTAGAAAAGGTTTTCTTTTAAAGCTTTTGTACGCCAATCGTCTACGAAAATTACAACAACTTCTTTGGCGCCATACATTCCTGGAACGCTTAAGCCTTGAATGTCTGATGTACTTGATGGTCCTGAAATGAGGCTAATATAAGCCAAAGAAACATTATTGATTCTTGACTGCATTTTTGTTATAAGTACGGCGTCAACTAGCGTTGGAACAATCTTGGTGATACCAACAACAACTATGTGCTTTTCAGTTGCTCTTGTTAATAAACTGATGTTTCCCTCGTTTTCTCCGAGAACGATGGTGCCATCATCAGCGGAAATTGCATTGGCAGATGTCAGTGAAACTTTTACATCATTAAGTAATTCGTTGCGGTAATTTTCTCTAAAATATTTAACAATAGCCTCTGCTTTTGGTTCGAGATCCACGCCATACACTTCTTTCATTTTTGCAGCAATTTGACTTTCAGTAAAGTGAACTCCTGGTCCTAATTGAAAAACAGGCAATTTGTAATCAAACAATTGGACAAGTACATCCCCGAGATCAGTTTCTTTAATCGTAATATTGTTTTTTTTCAAAACATCGACAATCCCTATATCTTTTGCTTCGTTGGACTTAGCCTTGTAGATAATTTTGTTATCTCCTAATTCTTCCATGAATAATTTCTGAGCTTCTTCGTTTGTTTTAGCGTAGTAGACCTTAAACTTGTTTGTTTTGCGCATTACATTTATACATTTATCTACATATTCGTCCATGTTTTCTAAGAAATCTTCTCTCATTTTGATGAAGTGCTCTTTATATCGTTCGCAAAACTCTCTACTTGTGTCTTCGTATAAGTGTCTTTGATCGTAGGATTTGTATTTAATTAAACCGGCTAATTTCCATAAGTCTCCAAACTGTTTTTCTAAAGTGCCATCTTCCTTTAATTTGTCGACTTTACTTTTTAATTTTTCGTATAACTCTTTTCCTTTATCGCTCATGTTGTAGGATCACCTCCATCCATAAGTTTAGCTATAAAATCTTCAAATTTTATTACGGGCGTTTTAACCTTGTTCTCTTCTCGAACTCTCATCAGTGCGGTATAGCAAAATGGGCACGCGGTTAATAAAGCCTTAGACATTCTCATTTGGTCAAAAATAGTCTTAGAGTTATAATCGCTATTTTCTTTAAAGATGGAATATACACCGCCTCCTGCTCCACAGCATAGACTGTTCATCCTATTATTTTCCATCTCCTTAAGTTGTATGTTTCCATCAATAGAATTCAAGATGTTTCGCGCTTCTTCTATAATTGGAACAATTGCGTTCCTTAGATGACATCCGTCGTGATAATATATCTTTAATTTTTTCTCCCCCGAATACTTTAAATTTAGTTTTTTTAAATTCTCGGGAGTGCTCATAAATTGTAGCAAGTGCTTGACTTGTACATCAAAATTATTTCCCAGAAATTCATTATAATACCTAGAAAGATAATTGTAACATCCAGCACAAATCGTTACGAGTTCAGTAACATTATTAGTTCTAAACCAATCATTTACAAACACTACATGAATTTTTAATTCTTCGTCGGTGGATGTGTGATAAGCTAAACTACCGCAACAAGGGGGATTATCGAGAACTTGGTATTCGTTATCTAGGAATTTTATTATTTTTTCAGCATTTTTACAAGTATCTTGATATATTGAACTTGACAAACAACCTAAAAAAATGAGTTTAGTCATAATAATTCTTAATTCGTTTCATTATTTATATTTTAGAAAAAAAAAAAAAAGAATTTAAGATTGGCTCTTTTTCTTCATTACTTTTCCAAACTTTTCTAGCATTTTACGAGGAGTTACTGTTGGACGCTCAAACCTTTTCAATTTACTCTTTATCCCAAAAAGATATTTCGCAATATTCTTTAACTTTTCAATGTCATAACGACCCATCATAGTGATCGTTTCCATTTGAGGAGATCCTCCCCCATGAAGTCCGGCTACCTGCATTACGCCAGCTAAATCTGAAACAACCATATTTTCAATACCTTTAAAACAACGATATATGTTTTCTGGCTTAATCTTTGGATTTCTCTTCAAATATTTCATGGCTAGGTCCCCTACTTTTTCAGAAGTGAACGATTCTTCGTACGGTAAAGTGGCTATTAATCCCCCAGAGAGGTCAGCTAAAATTTTGTATTCTTCGTAAATCATTTCACCAGCAAGTCTCCTTCCCGCGTTTGTTAAGATTTCGTCAGGAATTTGAGTTCCAGAGGGCGATTTTTCTGAACGATAAGCACTCGCTTCACCGGCAGCAAATACGAGCTCTGCCGTTCCTATAATATGGGATAGTTTATCTCGTACGTGAGATGTCCGTTCAATACCGTTATATTCCGCTACTAACGCAGCAGCACTTGCAATAACTTCTGAAACTGCTGGTTTACAACCTGTATAACTATGACGATGATAATGAGCAAATGTAAGCGCTAAAAATCCAGCATAAGGTGTTTGCCTAGGATCTCCATGTCCATTCAAAAAAACTCTCTCTTTAGGCACAAAAACATCGTCAAAAATAATAAAGGTCTCCGCATCCCCTATTTGCTCTATGGGAGTTTTAAATTTTTTTGCAGGATGGAACGATGCTGGCCTTGTAAGCAATTTAACGCCATCCCAATCCGCTGGTAAAGCGAAGGCAACGGCATAATCTTTATCTTCTGGTCCCATAAATCTACACGGAACGACAATCATCTCATCTGCGTAAGGCGTATTGGTAATGTTAAGTTTACATCCTCTAACAACAATACCATCCTCTCTCGTTTCAATTACCCTAAGATATTGATCGGGATCTTCCTGTTCATGAGGTCTTTTCAAGCGATCTCCTTTAGCGTCAGTTTGAGCACTACTTGCGACTAATTCATTCTCTTGAAAATATTTCATGTAGGCTTTGAATCTTTGATAATAATCAGTGCCCAATGCTTGGTCCATTTCGTATGTAATTATAGAAATAGCGTTAAGAGCATCGATTCCCATGCAACGTTGGATGCACCCTCCAACCCGATGGCAAAGAACACGCGTCATTTGCTGTTTTTTCAAAAGATCTTCAACTGATTGATGAATATGGCAAAAACGATTTATTTTTTCACCTGTCAAATGAGAAGTTGCTACACACAAATCTTCAAATTCTGGATCGTGAGCTCGATCAAAAGTCTCGCGAATAATGTTCATGCCTCCTTTTATTCGAGGGTCATCTCTACCGACAATTTCATCGCCGATGTAAATATTTGGCTTCATTTTTAATAATCTTTGGTAATAATCTTCGAAAGTTTTCATCTTTTTACACTCTCTTTATTTATTTTATTTTAATTAACTATCTAAATTTTTTACTAATTTATACTTTATATAGCAAACTTAAAGAATTTTTTTTTTAATTTTGTTATACTTGACACTTTATTAATTATTGCATATTTAAGTATTTAACAATTAGACGCCAAAAAAATTGAATAAAAAAGGAGAAAAGGTTAATGGCTAATAAGAATGCTTACGAGAATTTAATTAATCACCTTCGAAATTGGATATTTAGATTGCCGGATTCTGAATATTTAATGCCTATGCTTGAATTATGTTATACACCAGAAGAGGCGAAAATTCTTTCTAAAATTCCATTTTTACCTCATACAAAAGAAGAGCTTTCCGTAAAATTAGATGTACCGATTAGGAAACTCGAAGAAAAATTGGATAATTTTGCTAAGAGAGGCCTCATCATGCGAGTAGAAAGTAGATCTGGCATCCGATACGCTTTAAATGATTCCTTATTTCAATTTTTCAGAATGCCTGGTTGGAAGGGAGAAGACGACGAATGGAATCGCAAACTTGCTCCATTAACGAATAAATATTATATTGAAACTTACGCTGAGGAGTTTGTAGGACACCCAACTCAAGGTCTTCGCACGATACCCGTAAACGAAACCGTTAAAGATCCTCGTACAATTATGCCCTACGAGGATATTTTAAAAGTAATAGATAACTTTAAATATTATTCAGTATCAACATGCGCCTGTCGTCATAGACATAATTTAGATCCTGATTTTGAAACTTGTAAACATGAGACTTCAGTTTGCCTGCATTTTGATAGGCTTGGAAGATATTGCGTAGAAAATGGATTAGGTAAAGAAATAACAAAGGAAGAGACTCTGGAAATACTAGCAAAAGCAGCGGACGCTGGTTTAGTCCATGGCGTTTCCAATACAATTTACGGAATGGATACAATCTGTAATTGTTGTGCGTGTTGCTGTCTATTCTTGGAATCAATTGTAAAGATGCCCGGAGTAGTTCCAAGGGGACATCAAAGATCAAATTACATTCGCGAAATAGACGAAGAGAAATGCATTGGTTGCGGACTTTGCGCTGAACGCTGTCCGATGAAAGCCCTTGAACTTGAAGACAAAAAAGTCATTTTTACTCCCGAGCTATGCCTTGGGTGCGGCGTCTGCGTGCACAAATGTCCAAAAGAAGCTATAATCTTAGTACATCGTGATGGGGAGCAAGACTTTCCGAAAGATCAACGAGAACAAGCTTATCGATTACTAGAAGAGAGAGGGTTTGATCCTATGGATGTTTTTAAAAAGAATCTTTGAATTGAAATTATATTAACCTTTACAGCCAACAATCTATTGTCGTATTTTTTAGAGGGTTTGATAGTTTCCTCTTAGGCGTGCGTGGTTTCCATTTTAAAAGCCGGTTTTCCGGCAAAAATGGATGTTGCACGAGGATGTATTCCACATAACGCTCGTCGTCGTTTATTAATACCAACACGTTCCCGAAATGTGAAAGAATCTTTCCGCCCTTAGGTCTGAAAAGGGAATGTTCGTTCAAAGGGGCAGTTAAAACGATTAAAGGCATTGTTTTTGAAAGGATTTGTTTAATGCCATTGATAGCTTTTAATAAATCCTCAAAGGTCTGTCTTTCGTAGCTTTGAAATAAAGTCGTGATTCCTGAGATTAAAACGACCTTCACATGCTCAAGTTTGGACAATTTATTCTCCATAAGCTCGACCATCTGGTCCCAAGTGAACGCGCGAGCGATAATTACATTTTCTAAGACTTGTCGAGGCGATAAGTGTTGGGAAACTGCGAACTTGCTTATGTTGTACGGGTTAAAGCGATTATTTCCGTCAATAAACGCAACTTTAACCCCGCTTCCTAGTCCCCCATTGGAAAGAGACTTTTGAGCAATAACTGCTGTGGTTAATAAAACATTTGTTGTTTTTTTCTTATCGCCGTATAATAGGTAGACTAAGTTCTTATGAAAGCCACCACGCAATAACTCGTCTAGAGTGGAGTCTCCACTTGAAATGGGCGGAATTTTATTATTTCTTCGGTATACCTTGAACCCTGAATCAAAAAGCATTGGATGAATTAATGAAGATTTAAAATAAAAATAGATCCCACCGACAATTTTCTAAACTTTGCTCTTTTAAATCAAGAATCAGTATTCTCTTTCCTTTATACAAGAACAAAATTACTTTTAAAGATAAGGAGGTTTCGTAGGGACAGAGAGAGGAGAGTAAAAGTAAAAGTAAATTCGATGAGAAATTTCATAGGAGTTGGATGCCGACAAAATTTATGAATTCTTTATTTTTTATTATTTACGATTGAACTTCTTTTTTTTCGTATTTAGATGAAAAAAGCTTTGAAAGATTGTATTTTTCAAAACTTTTATTAACTTTTTCGAAACCGGGACAATTTTCCCAATCAACTTTATATTGGCATTTCTTACATATTTTGAAGAGACCATATCCATGATAAGCGTTAAAAACGGTCAATAATAGGCTAAATACAATATTAAATATTAAAAAATTCATGGTAAAAGAATTTGGTAAAGTCCATATGTACCAAAACATAAAAGAAGCTCCTAATCCGATTAACGCTTTTTGAATTATCTTAATACTCTTTATTTTAGTTAGATTTAAAAGACTGAGTATAAAAGTTGCCATTAAAATAATGCTTATGTAAAAAAAATATATTGCATCAAGGATATCAATTAAATTGAGATAAAAAATTGCGAATATTCCGAGAATCGCAGCAGGATACCCTATAAAACACCCAATACAGAATTGATACCTACCAATTTTGAATGTATGTTTGTCAAATTCTTCACAGTCAGGGTGATGGGCTAAAAGTACGGGAGAAAGACTTTTAATATACAACGCAATCTTTTTAAGAGTTCCCTTTTGCTTTTTTGCATTAGAACCATTGCTAAGTTCTTCTTTATATATTTCTGTCTTATTATTTTTCATTATAATTATAAATACATATTAGTTGGTATTACACATGCAAGTTATCCGATATTAAAGAGTCAATTTCAAAACAAATAAATTTATATCTTTTAAGAACAAAAATGAGTCCCCTAAACTATCGATTTACCCTACTAATTATAACTGTCTTTCTAAAAATTGCCTTGGATCTTTTTAAAGCAAAACATACTGATTTTGGTGAGGTCTTTCTAACTTCTTTAATTTGCGTTTTACTTATGCTACCGATCGTCTTTATCATTTTTTGGTGCTGCATAGGTTTTATCCTCTGTATATTGCTCATTAATTATCGCCATGAGACTGGTTTTTCAAATGCGTTTTTAGTAGTAATAGTCGCTGTTATAATCGGTATTATTATAACAATCGTAATAATCGTTGTAATTGTTATAACACTTAATTTATCTTATGCTTTTTGTCCGATTTAATTAACTCCTTTCTTTTTTTTATATTTATTCAATAAAAGTTAAACCTTTATAACTGAAACCATCAATAATTGATATTAATACATTTAAATTAAATAAAAGAAATAATAAAAAATCTAGAAGTATAGAGACAAGGTTGATGCTAATAATGTCAAAATATAGCGAAAGATTTTGGAAAAAGAGCTACGACAAAGGACTTGAAGATTTAGACCCTAAAGTATGGGAAACCTCTTATCCTGATATTGTAAGAGACGCATTCAACAGTTTACCTGACAAAATTGCGTTAATATTCCAAGGTTTAGAAATTACTTTTGCTGAAGTAGACAAATATTCCAATCAATTTGCTCACATGTTAATCGAAAATGGATTTAAAAAGGGCGATATTGTAGGAATCAATCTACCAAACACACCAGAATATATATACGCATTTTTAGGCACGCATAAGGCAGGATGCATCGTTTCTGGAGTGAGTCCGCTTCTTTCAGATGTTCAAATGCATTATCAATTAAACGATCTTGGAAGCATGGGAAATAACATCGCACTCGTTACACTTGACGCCATTTTTGAACATAGGTTAAAAAAGATCCACGCAAAATTACCGCAACTAAAACTTGTTGTAGCAACCAGCGTTATTGGTTCTTTTCCAAAAGATCAGCAAGCAAAAATAAAAGCAGTACAGGATATTCCTTCAGGAGAAGTCACCCCTTTAGAGGGAAAAACTGTTCTCGATTTTCACGACGATATTTTAGCAAAATATTCAACAGAGCTACCAGATGTTAAAGTAAATCCCGACGATATTGCGTTTATCCAATATACGGGAGGCACAACAGGACCCCCCAAGGGGGCAATTTTAACACATAGAAATTCAGTTTCTGACATATTATTAATTCAAAAATGGGTTGGATGGGAAAAAGGCAAAGGTGTGGCGTTATCAGGATTCCCCTTCTTCCACATTGCTGGATTATTTTTCTGTCAGACTTGTATTTATTTGGGTTGGACACAATGTTTAATACCAGATCCCAGAAATGCACTCCATATTTGTAATGAAATTAAAAAATACAAACCCTCAACGCTAGTAAATGTACCTTCATTGTATTAGATTTTAATAAACACCCGAAAATTTAAGAGGTTAGATCATTCTAATTTAGATGTGTGTTTTTGTGGCGCTGCTCCATTTCCAGTAGAATCTCAGAAGGCTTTGGAAAGTATTGTTGGTGAAGGTAAAGTTTTAGAGGTTTATGAGATGACTGAAACATCCCCTTTAACCGCAATGAATCCTTATAAAGGAAAAAGGAAATTAGGGTCTATTGGTTTACCAGCCTTAAATACTGAAATAAAATTAGTTGACCCCGATACCAGAGAAGAAGTCCCTTTAGGGGAGGCAGGAGAAATATGTGTGAGAGGTCCACAGGTTATGAAAGGTTATTTTAATAAACCGGAGGAGACTGCTAACGCACTCGATAAGGACGGTTTTATGTATACTGGAGATATAGGAGTTATGGATAATGAGGGGTACTTAAGGATCGTTGATCGCACAAAGGATATGATAATTGTAAGTGGTTTTAAAGTATTTTCTTCGAAAGTGGAGGATTCATTAGTTAAACATCCCGCAATAGGCACGATTGCCCTCATAGGGAGACCAAATCCTGATAGACCGGGTTCCGAAATTGTCAACGCCTACATACAACTTGATCCAGATTACGAATACGATGGAAACGAGGAGGCACTTAAAGAAAGCATAATAAAATTTGCCAAGGAAAACTGTGCACCCTACGAAGTTCCTAAAGTAATCGAAATAGTTGAAGAACTGCCTTTAACTGCTGTAGGTAAAGTCGACAAGAAAATTTTAAGAAAAAAAGAGTAAAGAATTAAATAGATCCTTGTTTTTTTTTGTTGAAACTTTATAACTGATTTAATCAATATTAGTTATTAAAGCATTTAATTAATTAAAAAAATAATAGAATTTGATTTTAAAAAATGTCAAAATATTCCGAAAGGTTTTGGAAAAAGAATTGGGATGCTGGACTTGAAGATTTAGACCCAAAAATATGGGAAACTTCTTATACTGAGGCTATTAGAAAAGCTTTCGAATCTTATCCCGACAAAATGGCATTGGCGTTTCAGGGCTTAGAAATCTCTTTTAAAGAAGTGGACGAGCGATCTAACGCATTTGCTCACATGTTAATTGAAAACGGATTTAAAAAAGGAGATGTCGTTGGAATCAATCTAGCAAATATACCAGAGTATGTATATACATTTCTCGGCACGCTTAAAGCAGGTTGTATCGTTTCAGGAGTAAGCCCCCTTCTTTCAGATGTTCAAATGCATTACCAATTAAACGATTTAGGAAGTACCGGAAATAACATTGCACTTGTTACGCTTGACGCCATTTTTGAACATAGATTAAAAAAGATCCACGCAAAATTACCGCAACTAAAACTTGTTGTAACGACCAGCGTTATTGGTTCTTTTCCAAAAGATCAGCAAGCAAAAATAAAAGCAGTGCAGGATATTCCTTCAGGAGAAATCACTCCTTTAGAGGGAAAAACTGTTCTCGATTTTCACGACGATGTTTTAGCAAAATATTCAACAGAGCTACCAGATGTTAAAGTAAATCCCGACGATATTGCGTTTATCCAATATACGGGAGGCACAACCGGGCCACCTAAGGGTGCAATGTTAACGCATCGCAATGCTGTTTCTGATTTGTTAATCGTTCAAACATGGCTCAAATGGGAAAAAGGTACAGGCATAGCGTTATCGGGATTCCCTTTCTTTCATATAGCAGGACTTTTCTTTTGCGAAAATTGCATTTATCTCGGATGGACTCAAGTACTAATTCCAGATCCCCGAAATGCAATGCACATATGCAATGAAATAAAGAAATACAAACCTACTGCGTTGGTGAATGTACCTACGCTATTTCAAATATTATTAAACGCGAAAAAGTTTAAGAGGTTAGATCATTCTAATTTAGATGTTTGCATATCTGCCGCCGCTCCGTTTCCGGTCGAGTCCCAAAAACAATTAGAAAGCATTGTTGGAGAGGGTAAATTATTAGAGGTTTATGGGATGACTGAATGTTCGCCGCTCACGACAATGAATCCTATGAGAGGAAAAAAGAAACTAGGTTCTATAGGACTGCCACTCTTAAATACAGAGTTAAAGATTGTCGACCCAGATACGGGAGAGGAGGTTCCTTTAGGAGAAGCTGGAGAAATTTGCGTTAGAGGCCCCCAAGTAATGAAAGGATACTTCAACAAACCGGAGGAAACTAAAAACGCAATCGATAAAGATGGATATATGCATACAGGAGATGTTGCGATAATGGAAGATGACGGCTACTTGAGAATCGTCGATCGCACCAAGGATATGATTATTGTCGGCGGATTTAAAGTGTTTTCCACCAAAGTGGAAGATGTCTTAACAAAACATCCTGCAATTGGTTCGATTGCGCTTATTGGAAGACCCCATCCCGATAGACCTGGTTCCGAAATTGTCAACGCTTACATACAACTTGACCCGGATTTCGAATACGATGGAAATGAGGCTGCTTTAAAAGAAAATATAACGAGCTTTGCCAAGGAGAACTGTGCGCCCTACGAAGTTCCTAAAGAACTGCATATCATGGATGAATTACCTCTTACAACCGTAGGTAAGGTCGATAAGAAAATTTTAAGAGAGAAAAAGGAGTAAAGCAACCATTTAAACGAGAATATTAAAAATAGTTAAATAAATTTTTTATTTAAAAACATATTTTTATTTTTTTTCTTATTGCTAATTATTGATTTAATTAATACAATTTTACTTTTTTTTTGGAAGTTTGAGAATATTCCTAAGATTATATCTTTTAAAGCATTCAAAAATTTCTTTGAAGCCAGGGCAAATTTCCCAGTTAAGAGAATATTCACATTTCTTGCAAATCTTACGATCCCCATATAAATGATAAGCGTTTAAAGCGGTTAGAAGAAATCCAAAGATTACGAGTAAATACATAAATTTAACGATAAATACATAATTTTGCAGCCATATCCACCAAAAAAGGAAAGCCCCTCCAAGACCAATGAAAAATTTCTGAAATATTTTTATAATCTTTATTTTAGTTAAATTTAAAGGGCTTAGGACGAAAGAAGAGATTAAAACAACGCTAATTATAAGAAGATAAGTTGAATAAATAAAAATAGCAAAAAAAATATTCAAAATCCATAATAAAAGGAGACCAATAATAGCTGTTGGATAGCCTACATAACAACCAATGCAAAATCGATATTTTCCAATGTTGATCGTATGATTATCAAAATTCTCGCAAACCGGGTGGTGGCTCAGCAAATAAGTTTTCATACATTTTATATATAATAGAAAAGTCTTTTTATTTCTATTATTCGTATTCATATCAAGCGTATTTTTAGCTTTATCGGGGAATTTATCTTCTGCTTGGTTATTTGAGTTGTTAATTTAAATGTATCACCTTTAATAATTAAAATTATATTTAAACAAAATCAGATAGTTTTAATTATTGGCCTTCAGTTCATTTTCAACAATTTCCACAATTTTAGGTAATGTAACGCCAATTTTTTCGTGAATAACTACTTCTGTATGAGAATCCATATCCGTTTCTTGTATGTTAATAATGCATATTTTTGCACCCACATCAAGCGCCTTATGTGGATAAAACGCAACTGGATATACTAATAACGAGCTTCCGAGTACAATCAATAAATCGCAATCAGCAATCATTTTATCCGCCGCCATAAGAGTTTCAGACTCTAAAGGCTCTCCAAAAAATATCGCGTTAGGTTTTAACAATCCAAAACATATCCCACAAGAAGGTGAGTACCCTCCTTTTAATACCTGATTTATCATTTCCGTTATAGGGAATACTCGTCCGCATCTCAAACATTTAGCCTCGTTTACAGTGCCGTGTAGTTCTACAATATTAGTTGTGCGTGCTTTTTGATGAAGTCCATCAATATTTTGAGTAAGAACGCCAACTAGCTTTCCCAACTTTTGAAGTTTAGTTAGTGCTTTATGGCCCTTATTTGGTCTTGCTTTAAAAATTTTCATTCCCATTTCTAACATAAATTTTAAATTCTCTCCCGTGTTCGATACATACGAGTGGATGGTTGCGAATTTCTCGGGATCAACTTTGGTCCATAAACCCGTTTCTGGGCTTCTAAAATCGGGAATACCTGACTCAGTAGACATTCCCGCCCCAGTCAATACAACAATGCTTTTAGATTCTAAAATGATTTGGGCAAATTTTTCAATTTTTTTTTGAAGAGAGTCCATATTTTAAATTACCATAAAAAATTTTAGTATACGAAAAGATTAATTAACATTATTTTTATTAATTGAGTATAATTAAATATTATAAATAAAATGTAGGCGTGATAATAGAATTAGTGGTGTATAATTGTCCGAGACAAAGAATTTCATTTATAAAATATGTGTAGTCGGAGACGGAGGAGTAGGAAAAACTTCCATGGTTTTACGTTATTGTGAAGATACTTTTAAAGAAAATTATTTAATGACAATAGGCTCTAATTTTTCTACTAAATCTATGGAACTTCCAGATCATCCCAACCTGAATATAAAGCTGCAGATTTGGGACCTTGCTGGACAAAAGCACTTCAGTTTTGTCCGTCCACCCTTTTATCGGGGCGCTACAGCCATTATCTACGTTTTCGATTTAACCAGAAGAAGTTCTTTTTCAAATTTATCGAATTGGAAAGAGGAAGTGGAGAATGTGGTTAATCAAAAAACAACTATATTAGTTGGGAATAAGTTAGACTTAGCGAGTCAAGGTGATCGCGAAGTAGGAGAAACGGATGGAGGGGCTCTAATGAAAGAATTAAACGCAATTGCGTATTTTGAAACGAGTGCTAAAGAAGGAAATAACGTTGAGGATGTTTTCATCAAAACTGTAATAGGAATTTTAAAAGCGTCCAACAAAATCTAATAATTAATTTAATATAAACATTAAATTAAAATTCAGTATAAAATTCTAATTATTAAGTTTCATAAAATCATATTCTAAAAAAAGATTTTTAGTTGATAATATCATGTTTGGCGGAGGTCAGATAAAATACGACCGTGCTTTAACCATTTTCAGTCCGGAGGGACGTCTGTACCAAGTTGAATACGCATTAGAAGCTGTAAGACGAGGTACAATAGCCGTAGCAATTAAATCTAAAGAAGATGTTTGTTTAGCCGCTCAAATTAAAGTAGCTTCGAAATTAATGGACCCCGACTCAATTGATAAAATATTTCAAGTAGACGACCACCTTGGTGTTGCAATCTCTGGCTTACACGCGGATGCGCGTACTTTAATTTCATATTCTCGAGTGCAAGCACAATCTTTTCGCTTGACGTACGACGAACCCGTAAGATTAAATATGTTGGTTAAATCAATTGCTGATTTGATGCAAATTTACACTCAATACGGAGGAATTAGACCCTTTGGCTGCTCGTTATTTTTCATCGGTATTGATTCTTCAGGGTCTCAAATTTTCACTACATCCCCTAGCGGAATATATCGATCGTACAAAGCTTATGCTCTTGGGAGTGGAGAAGCACAGGCTAGAGAATATATTCAAAGTAATTATAAGGACGAGATGAGTTTTGAGGAAATAATGAATTTAGCTTTAAACGCGATTAAAGAATCGGTTGACGAAGAAATAAATAAAACTAACGTTCGAATTGGATACATAAGGTCATCTGAAGGTAATAAGTTTAAGATTTGTACAAAAGAAGAAGTGGAAAAATTCATAAATAATTTGAATTAAAATCTCTTTTTTAATTTTTAAAACCTCTTTCTTAAAAGAAAACATCGGGATTTTTAATGGGAAAAAAAAGGAAAATTCGGGAAGAGTTTGATGCCATCTTTCGTAGTGGCAACGAAAAGAAAATTAAAGAAATGTTGGATAAATTTCCTTGGTTACTTAGTGAAGTTTCAAGTGAAATGGATGAAATTATAGTAGAGCAAGGACAAGTTATTGCTGCTTTAGGTGTTATGGAGGATGATCTTGGTGGAGCAGTTCCAATTTACGAAATAGCGCAATGTCTTAAAGAAGATTTCAATATTAACAAGCCGGAAGAAATAATCAAACAAATATTAGATGAAGCGCTAAATTTGAATCTTGTAAAAATACAACCTGACGGATGGGCATTAACAAGTCAAGGAGAAAAAATGTGCGATATTTATCTTAATAAAACCGTTACTAAAAATCTGGACATTCATGGACACCCATGAAGTTCCTCATGAATTTTCTTGCTTTAAAACACTTGTTAAAAAAAAATGTTAAAAATAATAAAAAAAAATTAAATTATTAGTTTTTCTTGAATTTGGCTTTCTATTTGAGTTTCGTCGGTTCTAGAGCTAAGACTTTTTTTAACTGATTCTTCAATTAGAAATTCGACCTTGACTAACTCCCTAATCGCTACACGTATACCTTCGCTTCTATTTGGGAATCTTCCCTCAATTACTAACAATTCTAACGCCTTAATATAGGCTTCAGGTAAATTTACAGATATTAACTTAATTATCATCACCAACTTTATATTTTATAATAAATTCATTAACTTGTTTGATATTAATAATATATACCTAGGTGATATTTAAGCATTCAGAAGAAGCAGACCCCCAGAAATCCGACAAAAAAATCAGTAAACCATATATATATTATATGTTATATACTATATACCTATAGGTAACATATGATATGTATAATAAACGAAAAAATACTACATAAATGTAAAAAAGTGATAAAAAATGGTTGATATTCAAGCTCAATTAAAGGATCATTTAGAAAACGCCAAGGAATGGGAAAAAATGGAGATACCAGTACCAGGAGTTTTTGTAGTTAAAGTTCCGGCTACAAAAGCTCGACCCGCTTTATTATTCTTAGAAGTTAACCCATTGAAAGACGATGGAAAGCCTATGAAAAGGAAAGGGCTTTTTGTAGGCAGTAAGGAAATGCTTATAAAATTTAGCGAAGCGTTAAACGATGACAAGGTTTATCAATTAATTGGAGAACTCGAATCAGTTAATCCAGAAGTAAAAGGATCGGGATCAGCAAAGAAGTTAGAAATGTAATTTCACAATCGTATTATCTTTTTTTCTTAAATTATTTTTGACCTGCTCGAAATATAAAGAAAACTTTAGAATTTTAAAAATCATTGATTTTAAACATTTGAAAGTTACAAATTTTCTTAAAAGAAAAATTGGACTTTACTAATTTGTTACTATCGTTAAAATTAAATTTAAAAATGACAAAAACATTTTAATTTAAATAATCTATTAAATATACAATTCAACTAAATAGGGATTAAAAAATTTTCTTAAAGTAAAGGTAGGCGTAAGAATTTGGCCGATAAAAAATGTACACAATGTGGAGGGAGTAATTTCAGGATTGTATTTGATGAATGGATGAAAAGGACTTTCAGATTCGTTGAAAATGGAACGCTTAATATGTGCGAAGGCTGTGGCGCGAAATTTCTAATATGTAAGGAATGTGGCGGTCTTTTTACGCGAGTACATCCCGCGCTTGAAAGCTTCGAGGTAAATTCCCAATGTCCTAGTTGCGGCTACGAGGATCCTGAAGTTAAAGCTTGGGATGGAGTATCTTCAAGATAGAATTCTTTTTTTCTTTTTTTTAATCCTTAATTTAAAAGATAATAATAAAAAAAATAATAACTCAAACACTATTGATGTCTTTCATAATCTCTATAATATCTTTCAAAATATTTCATTAAACGCACGATTCTTTTTCCCTCATTGTTCATACGATACTCAATTGGACTACCATCGCTTCCAGTAATAAGTTCACCATATTTTACTAAAACATTCTTCCTAATTCTAAAGAAACTATTTACAGCAGTTCTGCCTCTTTGTCTATTCACAAGATCATTAGGAGTAACTACACCATTTTTTTCCGAAATTTCATAAAGTGCGAAAATGAAATTTACGAAATCTCTTGTTACATAAACATTTAGTTCTAGGGGATCTCCAATTAATTCATTAATACGAACAAGGTTTTGTTTATGTTTACTTAAAGTATTACGATAATCTTTAAGTGCTAATTTAGATATGTCTTGATCTTCGTAAACATTATTTATATCAGTATGAATAACTCTATGGCAATTAGAACATAAATAACCACCTTGTTGTCTCTCCAATTCTCTAACAGCTTCAGAACAAGAATGATCTTTTACTATATCTGACGCCTTTTTTTTACTTTCTTGTATCTTTCCCTCTCTTTTTGAGATAATTTGCTCAATTCATGTGTATGGTTAAATTCAAATACGGGTAGATGGTTCCTTGTATTAAATTCTCCACAAACAGGACAAACTCCTCCATAAATAAAATCTAAAATATATCTCTTTTTTAGGAAATATATAATTTCGGATTTCACTCTTTTCCCTCTTTGATTTATGTAGAATTTATCTGTTTCCAACCCTCTCTTTGATGGTACGAGCAAATGTTGGGGAATATTATTTACACAAATCCAAGCAAGTGCATGAATAATCTCGGGAGGAAGGTGAAAAACATCTTTATAAGGAAACTCTTTAGGTATATTTTCCCAATTAACAAGTTTTTTAAAATAATTAAAACGAGATCTCTCTGCCATTATATGGTGACATGCACATTTTAATACCACTTTTTCTTCCCTCATTTCTTTAATTAAATCTAGTAGAAAATATGGATTGCCTCGATCTTTTGTAAACAAAGAATGAAAATAAGCTGAATTATATTCTGCTGCCTTTGTTTCTTCGTCTAGATGATGAAATTCTTTCGATCTTAATCTAGGAAAAGATGTATTTACAATAAAACCTTCATTTAGACACTCTGGACATTTGGCAATCCCTTCTTCTTTGTCAAAATATTCTCCACTATAGATATATTTCATTATATAGAGCTTTATCCTGCTCCCAATCACTTTTGTATATATATCTTTCGTTCTAACCTTTCCAGATCCATAACGATTAGGGATTAAATATTTCGTTTTATCTAAAGAATTAAAAATGCCTCTAATCGTGCCACGAAGGCTGTCTTCTTTTAAAAATAAGTCAATACCAATATTCATAAAAAATTTAACAAAATTTAAAACAAAAAAATCAGCACCGATTATATTATGAGTTTTTATTGATATTATCAACAATTTTATTATGTTGACTAGGTCGGAAAAATACTTATTAAAAAAGTCTGGATAATGGGTTACCATATTCTAATAAATCTTAATTTCTCTCTCTGTCAATTCTGCAAGTAGGTTATGCTCTTCTAATGTCTGTGCATTTGTATTAATAATGATTTCTTTTAAAGAAAAAACCAGCTCAGATGTATCAAACTTATTTAGACGCGAAACAAGTTCAGATATATCATTTTCCGTACCTATTAATCTTTCAAAAAGATAAAGTAGTATAATGTTTCTAGATCTTCCCAATCGGGCAGCTGTAAGATCAAATTCTATTTTCTGCGCTAAGTCTTTATACCAAGAATTGTATAGCTTAGATACCTCATTTTGAGATGCTCCAATCATCTTTGACATTTTCATTCCACTAACTTTAGGCATATTTTCGTTTGAGACTAAAACGGCGTAAACTATTGCTCCCGCATTTGTTAATGGATTTTCGTCTTTATGTATAGTTATATCGTTTTTTATGGCTCTTGAAATATGTTGGTCTAGTATATCCTCAGCTTTTTCTAATATAAGTTCTTTTTGATTATTTGTGGCTTCAAGTAATGGAATTAACCTTCTCATTTCTTTCATTACTCTCTTTCTAAAGTTAGAAGTATTGAGTGGAAAAGATGTATGTGTATTTTTTGTCAATTTTTGTTCATTCCCGGAATTTATTGTTTTTATTGTAGAAATATTTACATCTTCCTTATTATTGACCACTTTTTTTTCTGGAATTTCCGTTTGAAATTCATTCTGCATTGCATTATCAAAATCGACTCCTAATGCTCTTTCAGTATCCTTAGATTCTTCCAATAATGATTTCGCATCTTCTCTTTTTAATTCTCTACACAACCCTGCTTTTAAAAATTCGTGATAGGCTGAAAAAAGCTCAAATGGAGAAACTCCTTTCGTTACTACTGCGGGGGATTTACCCAATAGCAAAGAACAAGTTCCCACGTGGAGAATCTTGTCGTATTTTTCTTTAAGTAAAGGGAGAGTTTCTTCTTTTTTAAGCGATTCACTTTTATATTTACCACTTACTACATGAATTTTTTTTAAATGACCTCTTAACCATGTCTTGAGAAGCTTTCTCACCTCATCTGAAAGTGGGCGTAATTCTCTCGGATCATGAAACACCTCGGATTTTTCACGGAGCCCTTGCAAGAAAGTGGCATATTCCCTTGCAATCATTTCAAGCCCCGAACGCAACATATGATAGCGAATTTTTGAGTGTTTCTCATTTTGGAGTGATTTTCTCTGCTTCCTACTCAGTAATTTCATGTAGCCTCTTGATAAGCCATCCATGTAATTAGAAACAATTTGGGCTCCTCTTCCTATAGGATTACAATACATCCATCCGTTGACGAAAGCCTTTAGATTTTTGGGGGCATGCGTTTTAATCAAGCTTGTCAAATCTTCAGGAGGAAGACTTGACATATCAAATAAGCATGCATTTATCGCGTTGAGGAAATTCTCGACAAATTCGTCTACGAAAACCAAGGGAAGCTTATGTTTTGAACATTTCGGATATTTTCGAAATCCGAGGATACCGAATTTTAAAGGTTTGATCTTCTCGAGATGCGTGCATCCAAAATGCGGACAAATCGCAATTCGAGCTTCTTTCACCATTTTTCTGCTTACTTGACCTTCTTTCTTTATCATTCTAAGAGTCTCACCTGCCTCTTATTTTTCTCTGATTCAACTTGCTCTTCCCCGTTTAATTGAAGTAATCCCGATAGTTCTTTCTCCAATTGTAGGTAATTCCGTTTCAATTCTTCGTAAAAACATGAAAATGGCCAATAAAGTGCACTTTCAGCGCTACACAAAATACTTGCTATTTTAATCGTCATCTGAAATAATTGGAGATGATGATGAATTTCTAACTCCGAATGAGAGTGAAGTATTTTCCAAATTTCACCACCGAGTTGTTTAATATCTTTCAAGATGTTTATTTCAAAATCATTTGGTTGAGCTTTTATTCTTTCCATTAGAATCAGGATCTTTTCTGTCAGTGTTCTCCCCTCTACTCCAATTATTTTCAGTAGCGTTGCATATCGGGAAGATAACGAAAAGAGTTCGCCTTCCCACTTCATTATCGAATCTTTTTTGAGGGTATTGTCACACTCCCGAGTTCTTGAAAATCTAAGGCGAATAATTGTGCTTTTATAATTAAGAAAAGTGCGTAATTGCCTTGAAAGCTCGCTTATTCGCTCAGAACCTTCCATCGAATACCATTCAAGAAATTCGGAGTCCTCTTCGTGTTCTAAATGGGAAGGACCGTCAAAAATATCATGAAGATCAACGAAATTATTATTAAATTCTATCATAATATCGTATTTTTTTCGTTATATTTAAATAAAAATTGAAATAGAATTTTCTAATTTTCATAACAAAGACTTGTTTGAGGACAACTTACACTCAATTCGAGATTAAACATACTATTGTAAAAATCCCGAAAAGGATGCTGACTATGTAGAAGAGTGCAACAAACATTCCACGCTTCTAATTAAATTGTAAAACATCTATTAGCAATCTTCAGAGATGAAGATTGATCTTAATGATAATAGAAAGGTAAATTCAGAGTCTGATTTCGATGAAAATACCATGGAAAAAGGAATTATAAACTCAATAAAAAATCTAAATAAAGGAAATTAACATAATTTTTTTTCATAGAATCATCTAAGATCCTTTACTTCATAAATTCATA
>JAUWBH010000075.1 GCA_030605085.1 Promethearchaeota archaeon
GCTAAGCGCGTGATTGCCGCTTCGTATGGAATGGAAAAAATGATTGATGACGCTGTAGGAGAAATCTTAGATGTCTTAGATAAAACCGGTTTAGCAAAGAATACTGCTATTATTTATACAACTGACCACGGTGAACTTGGGGGGGATCATAGGTTCTTTTTTAAAGGACCATATTTATATCAATGTTTAATAAATATTTTTTTCATAATTAAAATTCCTAGTGGTCTTAAGAATAAAACAAGTGAATCCTTGGCAAGCTCAATTGATCTTCCAGAGACGATTTTAGAATTAGCTGGTTTTCCTATACCCGATAGTATGCAAGGTAAAAGCTTAGTTCCTATAATAAACGATCCGGACATTCAAATAAATGAAGATGTATTTATTGAGATGGATGACGAAATCCTTGATGATAAAACAAGAACCTTAATCACCGAGGAATGGAGAATTACGATTTATATGGAGGAAGAAAACGACGGGGAGTTATATAACTTAAAAGAAGATCCTGATGAGATGAATAACTTATGGAGTGACAAGTCTTTCAATGAAAAAAAAATAGAATTAATTTTGAAGTTAATGAGGAAATCTATTACGACTCAAGAAAGTCCAATTAAGAGAGACTGTCAATTTTAGTAGATTTTCCAATTATTTTTAGATTTATTTTATATTGACTTAACTTTTAGTAACCATTCCTGGAATTTCTTCTCTTTCTAACCTTTTCATCGTTATGGCGTCGTTGGGGCATGTCACTGAGCACAAACCACAGCCCAAACATTTATCTACATTAACCTTAGCTACATCGTTGACAGTGATTGCACCAAATTTGCATCGTTCTAAGCAAGTCCCGCACGCTACGCAAGAATCCACATCGATACTTGATGCAAAATTTGCTTTAGCAATTGCTCTGGGGTTGTCAAATCTAGTTAGACCTCTAAGCATTCCGCAACAACACTCGCAGCAGGAACATATCACACTAGTAAATTTTGCGGTGTTGTCAGTGGCAAGTACCAGACCCACCTCTGCCGATTGTTTTACGATCTCTTTAGCTTCTTCTTTTGTGAGTTTCTTAGCACCAAGTTCTTCAACCATCATATCCGCATTAGGACCAATATTAAGACAATTATGAAGAGGATATGTGCATTCTCTAACTCCGCTTATATCTGCTCTTAATCGGCAAGGGCATGGAATCACGGCAAAAGAGTTGTTTTTATCTATAATGCTATATACTTCTTCTAAAGGCATAATCTCGTGTCCCGGTTCAATTTTCTCACTAACGGTTAAAACTCTCATATACGGATTGCCTTTATAAGAGGTCTCCCACTTTTTGTAATACTTATCTTCTATAAAGAACTTTCTACTTAAATCAGCAAATTTTTTCGCGTCAGCACCTTCGTAAGTCTCTTTTACAATGAAAGGTGCGTCAAAAATAAAAAATGGATCTGGTAGCGAATATCGGTTCCCCAGTTTTATTACAAATCTTTTCTTAGTAATGTCATCAAGCTTTTCAATTAATTCCTTTTTATCAATATTTACTTGTTTAGCGAATTTTGCAATGGATATTCCTTCGGGAAAAATAGGAAGGTGTTGAACGATTTTTACGATTTCAGGATTGTACATTAGACTTATATATTCAAGATAAGTTTCTGTCGGCTCTCCATTTTCGTCCGTTGGACACGAATGCGGTTTTCTTATCATCTTTTTGGCGATTATTATCAAATCTTCCCTATGCTCTTTAGATTCAATCATTTAAAATACCGTTTTCAAGTTTTTTTAATAATAATTTTTATAATTGATATTTACTTTTCAAGTTTTATTTTCAATTCTTTTCTTTAATTTTAAATTATTTAATTTTTTTAATGTCCCAATTTTAACAATTTTTCCTTGTTTTCCACTGCTAATTCTTTAGTTATATTAAAAAGCTTCAAGATAATAATACCTGAAATGATAGTAATAATCAATGGAATAATTGATATATATACTAGTAATCCAAATTTTGCAAACTCGGTATTTTCTGTTCCTTTAAGGGGATCATAGAGAAAAATAGCAACTATTGCTACTAATAATAGAGCTGATGTTGTCTTTCCTGTAGCACTGAATATTTGATTTACTGCAAAATATTGAGCTTCTTCGCGTTTTCCATATTTCACCGTTTCGTAATCGATGGCTTGGGCACTCATTAACCCTCGAGCAGTAACTTGAGCACCAATGCCCATCCCAAAAATAAAGGAAAACAAAGTTAATGTCCAAATATCGATGGTAAATATCATCAAGAAAAAGCCAATACTGGTTATACATATTCCAATCATGAAGGTTTTTTTAGTACCATATTTTCTTAATAATTTATAACTGATAATTCCAAAAATAAAGGATCCGATCAGCGCTGCTACTTGTGGTATAGCTGTATAAGCAATGTCTAGGCCTAGAACATCAACGATATATAAATCATATCCTAAAACTATCATGCGCATGATTAAACCCCATGCTAAATAACTTATAATAAAGGCCATCCAATTTCTACTTTTTAAAGCTCTTTTTCCCGCATCCCAAAGAGGTGTTTTTTCTTTTTTTATAACATCAAATTCATGTCTAAATTCTCGCATTTCTTTAGGTTCCCAGATGCCATAAGCACGAACAGGTAAAATTGCAATATATAACACCGCTATTATTACAGCCATCATAAAATAAGCATTAGGATCGTTTACTCCTCCAAAAATACTTATTAATAGAGGTATTAGAATTATCCCTAAAATTAATGTCATACTGCCTATTATTGATCCTACTAGCTGGAGTTTTGCTCGCGATTTCTGATCTCGAACCAAATCAGGTATTAAAGCTCTAGAATTTAATTCTTCCATAGTTTGTATTGTGTCCCATATTGAAACTGAGATGGCAAGCCAAATTATTACTATTAATGTTTGTTCTGGATGTACTAATCCTCCTTCTGGCTTAGTTTCCCAGATTGGTAAAAATATTAATATTAATGCAAGCGCCGTTCCGATTGCACCCACTATGATAAAAATAAATCGCTTACCCCATCGTTTTGTAAATCTTGTAGCTCTATCTGATAAATGCCCAACGAAATATTCATTAAGGATATCAGCTATAGTGAATATGGCCATGAAAAGGGCAACCATTATTGCAGTTAATCCTAATACCTTCAATGCATATAATTGTATTCTAAATGCTGCCGTAAACATTACTTGCACAAATACACCTCCTGCAGCTAAAGCTATAATCTTTCTTGTTGGAGGTGGTAAGTAACCTCTATCTAATCCAGTGGGTTCTATATCAGATTGCGACTCTGTCATATTGTAATCCTCTTATTTTTTAATTTTTTAAAAATAAATTCTTTTTGTTAATTAATAATAGGTTTACTTTAATCACTATTTAATCCTTTCTAATCAATAGCAATTTTGCTGGAATTAAACTCAATCATTTTTTTATAATTTTGTATAAAGATAAATTTATATATAAGTTTTTTTTTAATTTTAATGGGTATAGGTCAAAGGGTATACTTAATTAAAGTAAAGGGGTATACTTAATTAAAGTAAAGGGAGAGGTAGATAATGAAAAAACTCATGCTTTATATAATAATATGTGGATTGGTTTTTCTTACTCTTATTTCTTTCGCTGTTTCGTATATATATTCTATTATCTGGTCATTTCTTATTCTGGATATTATAGGAATATATTATTTTGAAAGGAAAATAATGAAAGAAAACATTTAATCCAAATTATTTCGTGATAAATAACATCGTACGATTTGAAGTCACACCTTTATGAATTAAAATAAAAAATTTATTAAGTTTTAAAAACCGATCTTAATAGATTATTTATGACATCAACGGAAGATACGGATCCTTACGAGATAATATTAAAAAAAATGAGAGAGTATCCAAACGATATCCCGATTACAAAAGGAAAGATTTCAGAAGCCTTTAGGGAGTATATCAAACTTATGTTTACTCTAGAAGAAGCTGAAATCGCTCAGCATTTAGAGGTTAGACCCCAATCAGTTGGTACCCTCGCTAAGCGTATAGGTAAAGATAGAAAGGAAACTAAAAGAATCTTGGAAGAAATGACCGACAAGGGAATCATTCAAGATATTGGCGGTTATTCGTATTTTATTGCGGTAGCGCATCTTTTTAACATTGGATTTAAATATTCGAAGGCATTGGAGAGACTTGGGAAAAAAGGAGCGGAATTGTATCAGCAATTTTTCGTTAAAGAAAAGTATTATAAACGATACGAATCTTCTGATGCTGGAACATCGCTTACGAGGATAATTCCAGTAAATACTTCAATTGACCATCAATCTGAGATTTCAAATGCGGAGGAGATACATGGAATAATTGATACTAGTTTTGGCCCAATTGTAATTACAGATTGTCCTTGTCGAAATAGAGCAGAAATTCTAGGAATTAGAGAATGTAAGGACAAATATCCAATTCACGAATCTTGTTTTCAATTAGGATTGTTCGGGAAATATTTTATTAGAAGGGAGGAAGGAAGAGAGTTATCGCGTGAAGAAGCACACCAATTAGTGGATAAATACGCAAAATTAGGGTTAGTATTTACTACGGAAAATATGAAAAATCCGAATCATGTGGTTGTATGTTGTTGTTGTGATTGTTGTTGCTCTCTCTTAAGAGGAATGACTCGTTTTGAAGATAAAAACGTAAATTGCACTGCCAAATCAAATTACATCTCTCATGTTAACCAAGATTTATGTAAAGGGTGCGGACTTTGCGAAAACAGATGTCCCTTTGAAGCAATTACAATTGAGAACGAGAAATCTTTTGTAAATTCAAATAAATGTTATGGATGTGGTGTTTGCGCTGTAACATGTCCTACGGAAGCTATAAAACTGCATAGAACTGAGCGTTCACATATTTACGATAATCCATTAGAACTTATGGGTAAAATTTATAAGGAAAATCGAATGAATTGATTTTTTGCTAAATTTAATAAAATTTAACTAATTTCTCTTTAATCTTCATAGGCGTGTAAGGTGAAAAAACAAAATTATGAAATTTTAATTTTTAAATTATTTTTTAGGTCCTATAGGAAATGGTACATCTAAGAGCATGAATTCATTTAAAAAAATCCTAAAAATAAAAAAAATATTTAAATTATTTAATAAGTGATTTTGCGAATGCTTTTGCTTTCTCAAGATCTTTTTCGTTAGGTCTATCTTTAATTCTCTCTACATAATCTTCTGCTTCTTTTCTTTCTTCATCAGACATATTAGCTTGCATTTTCTGTCTAACTTCTTTCGAGATACCTGTATTTGCTCCAATACAATCGAATACACCAATAACCGTGGAATTATATTTTTCCAGCGTTTTACTTATTCGTCTAAAAGCTTTTGGATAACTATTTGGACTCGAATGAGTACAGAAATAAGCAAACTTGGAGGGAAATTCAGTAGTTTGACTTGCGAAACTTTTGACTGATTTCCCAATACCTCCACCATAGATCCCCGTGCCTAAAAGTACGAGATCGTATGTTTTTAAACTAGAAGGATCAATATCTTTAGCAGGCATTAGCGAGACATCCTGTCCTTCTTCATCTAAGCCCTCTTTCATGCTTTTAGCAACCTTTTCGGTATTTCCCGTATCCGAATGGTACGCAATTAAAATTTTCATTATATTTACCTTTTTTGTAATGTTTTTTTTTGTTTTTTATTAAAATTTTTCATGTTTTTTATTTCTTTATTCTTTTTTTTAAAAATGGCCAAACTGGCGCTTCTGTAGGCTGTCCATATATAGAAATTGGACCGAGCGAAGCATTTAAATGAGGAATTCCAAATGCTGATACTGGGAGTTTACTTCCTGCTTTAAATAAGTTATTAAGAACTTGTTCAAATTTATGTTCTGGAATTGAAAATATCATTTCATGGTTTTGAACGCCTCCTAATACTCGGTCTCCCATTCCTGGGCAAACAACTTGGCATTGATTGGTTTTATAAGTTCTTACGATTCCTTCTTTACAAGAAGCCTCCATTCCATTGAATTGACTCGTAATGTATTCTCCATCGTATGTAGCAGCCAGTATTAAATGCGAGAGTATAATTGGTGGGCAAAATATCATAACCAAGTGTGGTTTGACTATGGTAGAATTTAGAGGTGTAATGATTAATCCCTTTATCTCTCCAGGGCTTAAAAATGCATCGGATTCTCGAGAATTCTTTTCTGCCTCTATATCTCTTTTGTATCCCGCCTTTTTTGCCCATGCTATATATACATCTTCTGGATTTTCTGTTTCCTCCAAACCAAAATATAGTATGGAAGCAGGTTTACAGGCAATATCTTCACCAGTTAAAAAAAATGAAAATCCCGATCGTCTGCACCACGTGTAAGTTAAACAAGCTGGAACTTCTGAACCAAAAACTTCATGGGGTCGAAGTGCGTTTGATGACACTTCTTCGCCAGGTGGTACTAACCTTACCGCCACGGGGTAAGTTAGAAGTTTTAATCTATCTATAAATTCTTGTCCAAATTTCTTGTAATTTTCTAAGTCTTCCATTTTAACTCAGATTCCTTTTTAACTCAAATTCCTTTTTCTTAAAATTATAACTTAAATTAAAAAAAAAATTAATTTAGATTTATTTTTTTTACCAGACACATCCAGAGTTTATTAATAAATCGTAACTTTCCTTCTTATCTTCCATGGTTGGACCACAAACGAGCTGACAAAGAGTACAACTCAAAACATTCTCTTCTAAGTCCCGTTTATGAGGTTTCAAGTAGGTTATTCTGATAAATTTAATTAAGTTTTCAGCTTCAGCACCACCTTTCGCGATTGCATCTGCAAACATATTTTGAACAAAAACATCAATCGAATCGTCTAAAGGAAGAGAAACTGGTCCAAAAGGTGACCATGTCGACCATTCTTTAAATTTATTCTGTCCTTTCATGCCTGTACATATAGCAGCGCAATAAGCTTCGCTTTTTCTCTTACCTATTGTTTCCTCAATCCCAGCTATAGTTATTATTTGCGAATCATCTTTAGAAAAAATTCCTCCTTGACAAGAACTTTCGCATAGTTTACATCGAACGCAAGGATTTTTATCTAAAGGTTTATCAGGTTCTAATTTTGCGTTAGTAACGATTGAATTTAATAACAATCTGGCACCATATTTTTCGGTAATTAGATTACCGCTCCATCCTATCCGTCCTAAACCCGCTGCTTCAGCAACACATTTGTGAGACAATTCTGGAACATAATGGAAAGACACCCTTTGGATTCCAGGTAAAATTAGTTGTCTAAGATTTTCGAGCGTTTTATATTCTGTTTTCGTTAAATGGTAGCTGTCGTCGTTCTCTTTATTTATTAAATCAACCATTTTTTCAACAGCATTAACAATAGATTTATTAACTTTAACATTTCGGTAATCAAAATTAAGATCGCAATTCACGGCTTTGTAACCTTGTTTCTCTAGAAAAACCTTAATTTTCTCGCCAATTTCTTTTAATTTCCTTGCTATAAGACCTTCTTCTAAATTAAAGGAATGTTGGTCTTCTTTCGAGATGTATTTTTTAACAACCTCATCCTTAAAATTTATCGCAATGCTTATTACGGATTGAGCTTCTGGCAATAAATAAGTCGGATCTGAAAACTTCTTATTCTTAATACTCTCAGCAGAACAAATGCCTACTAAAACGGCACCTTCATCTTTTGCTATTTTTTTTATTTTATCTTCTATTGAAATGGTTTTAGATATTGTCATTTTCAAACTCTTTTTTTTTTCTATTTTTATTTAATATTTCATTATTTTAATTTTTATTAATTTGATTGGAAAAATTATTAATAAATTATACATGCTTATGATAAGGATAACCTTTTAGGATAACGACTTTGAGCGTTAAGATTTTCCCAAAATAATTGTTCTATTAACTTATGTCGCAACTCAGGATTCGAATCCCACAAATTATTTAACTCAAGCGGATCCTTTTTACGATCGAATAAATCTCCATAACTTTTCACACTATTATAAACCGTTAACTTATAATTTTCCGTTATTAAGTGCCTTACCCTTATTTTAAAATCCATGAGTTCTTCATCCTCCTCAATCAAACAATTGTCTCTTACTCTTTCGTTGGGATCTTTTAAGATAGGTGTTATATCAACGCCCTGCATGTCGGGAGGTTGTTGTTTCTTTCCAATATTTATAAGATTCAAGATGGTTTTAGAGAGATCAATCGAACTTACTAAAGAATCTGAAACACCTGGTCTTGTTATTCCTGGAACCTTCCAAATTAGCGGGACATTTAAAATTCCGTTAAAAGGACATGGCCCTTTTAAAATTAAACCATGATCTCCCATGAGATCGCCATGGTCGCTTGTGTAAATTACCATGGTATTATCAGCCAAGCCCAATTTTTCTAAATTGGCTAAAATCTGACCGACGCCATCGTCAATCATAGAGAGAGTTCCATAAATATAAGCAGTGAAATTTCGAGCTTCCTCCTCCGTTGTTATCCGTAGTATTAATCCTCGGAAAAAAGGATTGTCCAAACGCTCTCCTAAAAATTTATGTTTCTTTAAATTCTCTACATCGTTAAAATTCGCAGGTAGTTCTATATCTTCTGGGTTATACATTTTTTGATACTTTCCAGGAGGAGTTACGGGATGATGTGGGTCAGGATAAGAACAAAATAGAAAGAAAGGTTGGTCTCCGTAATTTCCTTGAGAGTATCCTTCTAAAAATTGAATCGCTCTTTCTGTAACATATGTGGTTGGATAAAATTCTTCCGGGATTTTAGTATCGTAATATGGTTTAACGATATCTTTCCAGCCTTTTTTTTTAATTTCCTCAATATATTGGGGAGCTCTTTCTTCTAACCAATCAGAATAATGTCCTGCGCAAATATCACCGTGGCCAACTATTAAATCCACTTCCTTAAATCCATAATATGGGATTGGAAAAGTTTCTTTGATTTGAGAACGATTTTTATCGCTAAACCAAAGTCCGGCCGATTCTGCTGATTTAGTTACTTTGTCAAATGGCATCGTTGAAAATTGTAAATGTATTTTACCTATAGCTTTAGTGTAATAGCCTTCATTCAATAAAGTTTCGGTAAATGTAGGAACATTTGTTGGCAAGTTCATCCCAGCAGTCCTAATGCCATGCATGTTAGGGTATAACCCCGTAAAAATGCTAGCCCGATTTGGCATACAAATAGGATTAGCAACATAAGCACTGGTAAATCTCACTCCTTCGCTTGCCAATCTATCAAGGTTAGGGGTCTTTAAAACTGGATTTCCTGCGCAACCGAGATGGTCGGCACGCTGCTGATCGGTTATTATAAATAACACATTCATTTTTTCGCTCATGATATCATCTTTAGATATAAATGTTTAATCGTTAAAATAATAAAAAAAAGAAATTTACTTTTAAATTAAAATTTTTTAAGGCATCAATTGAGTGATTTCCGTCTTTTTCCTTACTCTTTTCTTGTAATCTTTGTAATAGAGTCGTTTGTGTTTAGGATTTAATTTCTCAAATTCTACCTTTGCCTTTTCAGGAGGTAATATTATAAGCTCTCCATCTTCTTTTTGAATTACACATCCAGAATTTTTAAGTATCTTATAATTTTTCGCTGTTTCTGCAGGATCTCCCCAACAAATTAAATTACAATTTCCACAAGTGAGTTGTATTGCTCTTTTACCGCCATACGAAGCAGGATTGTATCCTTTTGAATGATCTTTAATAAGAGGTCTTTTTGGTTGAGAAGTCATACCAAGTGATATAAGGCGACTGACTTCGTAATCGTCTTCTGGATAATCGTACCTTCCAGGGCTCCACGTCGACCATTGTCCACTTTTATGCAATCCATTAATTCCTCCACATACTAAAAAACATCTCATTTTGTTCATTCTTTTACTGTATGTAAAAGTATATCCGCCAAGAGTTACTGAAGTTTCTTCTTCTTCAGAGAACATGCCATATCCACATACTTTTGTACATAATTTGCATTTATTGCAAAAAGATTCCTCTGGCGGTAAGGGATCCGTTGGTTCAAGCTTCGCGTCAGTAACTACACCGCCTACTATAATCGGTGTACCAAAATCCTTTATTCCAACACTCCCATTCCAACCAAAAGAAGCAACACCAGTTCGAGCAGCGAGATATCTTAATGAAATCTCGGGAGGTAATGAAGCTTGCCATCCAGGGACATCTTCTCTATATTTATTATTCGGAACAACGGCTACAGCTTTATAACCTTTTTCTCGTAAATAATCACTAATGACTTTAGCAATCATATACGCTCTAATATTAGTCTTGATGTTGTCTTGTTCATGATCTGCCCGGGCGTCTGGCATTTCCTTCCCCAAAAATGGACGAATTAAATCCTTATTCAAGGGAATCGCGAAACTTACTGCCGATTGTGCTTCTGGTAATAAATACATTATATCAGCCCCCAGCGGACCTCCAGCCATGGTCTCAAGCGTTGCAAACCCAACTTTCATGGCTCCCCGCTCAATTAACATCTTTTCAATTTCATCATTTAGAGTAATAATTTAACCACCAATATTATAGAATATTTTTTTAAAATTAGATACAATGAAATCTTATTATTAATTAATAATATAATAAAATTATATATAAAAATTGTCACTGGTGTAAAGTTCTACAAAAATGTCAAGAAACGATGTAATAAAGACTAGAAAAGGAATTAACTGGGCAGAAGAAATTCTCAATTACTTAAAAGAGAATCCCTTTGGTTTGACCATCACTGATATTGAGAGAGATATGAGACCTAAAACCACCAGAGTTACAATACATAAGTATATTAAAATCTTGCTTGAACAAGGAAAGGTATTTGCAAGAGATATTGGTGTTTATAAATTATATTTTAGTTCTGAACGATTACTTATTCCCGTAAAATTCGTACGTGCGTTTTACAACGGAATTCTAACAGGACTTAAAGGGAAATTCTCAAATAAAAAAGAATTTAAAGAACTTGGATATATTATCGCTGATGTAATGAAAGTTGAGCTTTTAGAACAATTCCCTAAGTCTTTAAGAGATCAAATCAAATCATTTGAAGAATTCTTAGAGTATTTTGCGAAATTATATCCTTATTTAGATATCGTTCCAAATGAAAACTTGATTATTGAGGAGAAGATTAGCGAAGATGGAACTAAAGCATTATTTCATTTAAAAAATGTTAATTTGTTTAGTCTTTCAGAAGATTTTAAGTATCATTATTATATATTAACGGGAATGATGGAAAGATCGCTTTCAAGAATATTTAGAAGAAAAATCCATGTTGAAGTTTTATCGATAAATGTTAATGATAAAAGCTTAAAAATTTCCATAGAAAAAAAGAATTAATGATGTAAATTAGAAAAAAAATAAAATACTTAATTTTAACTAAAATATTTATTTAACAAGAGATTTTGCAAACTCTTTAGCTTTTTCAAGATCCTCTTCATTAGGGCGCCCTTTTATGCTTGCCATCCATTTTTCTGCTTGACTTCTTTGTTCAGGAGGCATTGCTCCCAACATTTTCTCTTTTAACGCGTCAGACAATCCTATATCTTCACCTACGCAATCGAATTCTGCTACGACCTCCGAGTTATTTTTTTCAATAATCCTCTTCAATCGGTTAAAAAATTTAGGGCTGACCGTTGGTTGCATATGGGTGCTGAAAAGCGCAATTTTTGAGGGAAATTCGGTGGTATTTTTCACGATTGACTGAAGACTTTTACCTACTTGTCCGCCATAGACACCAGTTCCAAGAAAAGCTAGTTCATAGGTGTTTAAGCTAGAAGGATCGACATCTTTAGCGAGTATTAATGCGACATCTTGCCCTAGTTCATCTAATCCTTCTTTCATGCTTTTTGCAACTTTTTCTGTATTTCCGGTATCTGATTGATACGCAATTAAAACTTTCAAATTTTTATTCACCTTTTTTTCTTTTTTTGGTTTTTTTAATTTTTTTAATTTATTGTTCTTCTTTTAATTTCTTGTCTATCAATTCTCGCATATATTTAAATCCAGGCGTTAAATTTTCGTCTAAATTTAAGGGGATCATTTGTCTTAGGGGAAACTTCAACCCCTGACCTTTACCAGTCGCAAATAAATTATCCAGTACATAAAATATATATTTAGCAGGCATACCAATTGCCAATTCATGGTCTTGGATTCCGGCGAATGACCGGTCACCCGTGCCGGGAATGACTATTTGAGGTTTTCGCGTGATAAACGGCATTAGACCGCCTTTTCCACAAGATTCTCCAAAACCTTCAAAAGAGGAAGTTATCGAGTATTTCTTTTTATGTTCAAAGTTTAATGCGTGTATGATATATGTTATTTGCGGACCATTACAGTATGTCAATATAGTATCCGGAATGACGAGAGCTTCTGGTAATGGAGAGCAAACTAGCCCACGATAACCCAAACTTATGATATTCTTGAAATTTTTCGCATATACTTGTTCTGCTCTTCTTCTTTCAGCTTGAGGGTCTTTAGTCCATCCTTGACGCACTTGGCTTTCTATAAATTCTTCCGCGGAAATATTTACCCATCCATGCCCAACTGAAGAGGGCGTGCAGAAATTATCTGCTGCCGTTATGGCATAACTTCTACCAAAACGGCGGGTTTGAGTAAATGCTTGGCATATGGACATTTTATTTCCGTTGTCTATTGGTCTAATAGCGCCTTCAGGGATCTCTTTTAGATCTTTTATGTACTTTATCGCAACTGGATAAGTGGCAAGATGTAGCCTGTTAAATAATTCTTGCCCTGATTTTTGATATTCTTCTATGGTTGCCATACTACTACTCCACTCTTATTTTATATAATTTATTTTGTTTTTAATTTTGAATTTTAATTTTTATATAATATTATAAAAAAATTAATTTTTTCTTGGTGATTTTTTAGGAATTCCGGGAGGACACACTTTCAAGCAAACGGAACAATAGCTTTTTTCTGCCAAAGTTTCCATACACTTTTCCCACTCTATGTGTGTGAGTACTCCCCCTTTTTTTTCAATAGGTTTTTTATGAACAGCATTCGCTAAGCAATTCTCTATACAAAGCCCACAGTTCTTACAAAACTCTTCCAATTCACTAAGATCTCTTCTCTTAGTCTCTGGGATCTCAGCATCAGTAGAAATTATTCCCCATCTCTGCCTTGGTCCAAATTCAGGAGTTACTGTTATGCCGTTTTGTCCTTTTATCCCTAAATTTGCCGCTACAATGTGTGCTGGAACTAATAATTTCCCTCCAAACGGAACGTGAGATTCGCTTTTATATCCTTGTTTCTGTAAATGGGCAGTTAATTTCATCACGGTATTTCCTAATACATATTGTAAACGCATTGATTCCATAGCAGTGAGTAAGCTAGGAGCTGTTTTAATCCTTTCCCATTTCATTTCTTGTCCAAGAATAACCGCATTTCTACCGTATACTCCTAGCTTATAAAAAACATATTCTTCCATAACAGGAATATAGCCAATTAAATCAACTCCTAAATCTTTTGCTCTCTTCTCAAAATCTTCCCAAAATTCTGGAGTTATTTTTGTTTTAGTGGTGTTTATATTATTGTGTTTGGTCTGGCGAGATAAGTTCCATGTCTTGAAAGTCCCGCTGGTGTATTTACTAAATAAACGGGCGTCTTCACGACTTAACTTATCGTCGGGAGTTGTTTTTAGATTAAAGAAACGAGTGTCGGTGTTAAATTTTAACTCTTCATTTTTCCCAATATAAGTCGGTTTCAATTGTTTTTTAGACAATTTTGTTTACCCTTATCGTCGTCATATTTGTTTAAGAATAAAATTCATAAAGTTCGATTTAATAAAAATTTACATCAATAATAAATTAATAATATCTTAATTCAAGATTTAAATATTTTAAGAGGTAATTTTAATTATCAACTTAATTTTAAAAATTGATGAGTTAGAATAAATATGAAAGATTGGAAACAGAAAGCATATCTTTTTGAAATCTTAGGATGTGTAGTATACGTTATTCTCATTTTTCTTGCGATGTTATTCTATGCAGGAGGTACATATTTTGATCCAGATACTCCCGGTTATTCGTTCTGGTCGAATTGGTTAAGTGATTTGGGTATGACTAAATCATATTCGGGAAAAGACAACACAGTTTCAATGATTCTTTTTTCTATAGCATTAACTTTTTGGGCCGCATCTTTTTTCCCTTTCTTTTTAGCCCTACGATCATTATTTACTGAAGATAAAGTAGAGAAAATACTTAGTACGATTGGGACTATATTGGGAGTGATTGCCGCAATTTGTTTGATTGGTATAGCATTTACTCCTGCAGATATTCTTGGTGGTCCACATATCATATTTGTTTATATAGGGTATATTGCGTTATTAAACTTAGGAATTATTTATTCGATAGCATTATTTAAAAGTGAAATCCTCCCAAAGAAGTATGCGATTATTTTCTTAGTTTGGACTATAATATTTATTAATACATTAACAATTGGAGTGGTTGGTCAAAAAATCGGGAGATTTACAACCATAATTTGCTTCGCATATGTCGCATATGGTGCGTGGAAATTAGAAAAAACATAATATTTCTTATTTTTAATCTTTTTTTTTTATTATTACACTTGCCGTTTTGTCAATATGTATTAATTCCCCCCATACTAAAAAATGGTTAGTGTAAAGTTTTTTATATCCAACAACAATTTTTATATGCAACTAATACTGATTTCACATAATTTAAAAATAATAGTTATATAAAAAAAATTATAATTGGAGATAAGGAAATATATGAAAAAATTCGAACCGTTTGAGGGTATGATCTGTCGCACCTATGCTGAGTCGAAGCCATGGTGGCCTGCTCCGAAATGGTCGAAAAAAAGCAGACCAAATGTTGTTATAATCCTGTTAGATGACACTGGTTTTGCCCACTTAGGTTGTTATGGCTCTACAATCGAGACACCGAATATTGACCAGCTAGCTGAAGGGGGATTGCGATATACAAACTTCCATACTACCGCATTATGTTCCCCTACGAGGGCTTGTCTACTAACTGGGCGTAACCACCATACCGTGGGTATGCGAGCAGTTTCAAATTTCGACTCTGGCTTTCCGCATATGAGAGGATGCATCACGCCTCACGCGACAACCATTGCGGAAATTTTGCGTGAAGAGGGCTATGGAACATTCGCAATTGGTAAATGGCATCTAACCCCGATGATGGAAGCCTCGCCAGCTGGACCATTTAAGCACTGGCCTCTTCAGAGGGGTTTCGATCGCTTCTATGGTTTTATGCAAGGTGAGACAGACCAGTTTTATCCTGAGTTGACCTGTGATAACCACTCCATTGACCCCCCCTATGGACCAGAAGAGGGGTACCATATCAGCGAGGATCTCATCGACCAATCTATGGCGGTTATCCGTGACCAGAAATCTATATGGCCCGGTCGACCTTTTTTCCTCTATTTAGCGTTTGGTGCTACCCATGCACCACATCAAGCACCGCGGGAATTCATTGAGAAGTATCGTGGTCGTTTTGATGCCGGTTGGGACGCTTCTCGGGAAGAATGGTATCATAGACAACTCGAGATGGGCATCATCCCGTCTGACACTGAACTGGCTCCTCGCAACCCAGGCGTTCGTCGGTGGGATCATTTGTCTGAAAACCAGAAAAGATTTGCACTACGACTACAAGAGGCTTTTGCTGGCTTTTTAGATCACACTGACCAACAAATTGGGAGATTAATCTCCTTTCTTGAGGAGCTGGGTGAGCTTGATAATACACTCATTATATTGCTTTCTGACAATGGAGCCAGCCAGGAAGGCGGTTCTACTGGTGTGATGGATGAGTTTAAGTTCTTCAATGGAGTACTGGAGGATGTGAATGCCATTCAGGAACGACTAGACGAGATTGGTGGACCGCATAGCCACTCTAACATTCCTTGGGGCTGGGCCCAAGTGGGGAACACACCGCTTAAATGGTATAAACAGAATACTTTTGGGGGCGGAGTTCGTGATCCATTAATTATCCATTGGCCAAACCATATTAAAGATCGCGGTGGCATCCGTAATCAATTTCATTATGTGACCGATATTGTACCTACTATTCTCCAACTCCTTGAAATCGAGCCTCCCTCGATATTTCACGGGATTAATCAGATTCCTATTTCTGGGACATCCTTGGCATATACTTTCGATGCACCAAACGAGCCTACTCGCAAGGGTGTGCAATACTTTGAGATATTTGGTCATAGGGGCATTTGAACTAATAGTTGGAAAGCAGTTACCTATCATCATAAGGGAAATCCATATGACGATGATGAATGGGAGCTGTACTGCTTGGACGAGGATTTTTCAGAGTGTCGTAATGTGTCCACCGAGTACCCTGAGAAGTTGCGGGAGTTAATCGATCTGTGGTGGATAGAAGCTGGTCGCCATGGAGTACTTCCTCTGGATGACCGAAACATCGAGTTATTTAGGGCTGTTTTTCGACCTGGAACTCCTCATGCTACCCGAAGTTACACATATCATCCACCAATCAGCCATTTACCAGCTGAAGTATCTCCTGCGTTAGGAAACCGCAGCTGGGTGATGACCGCGGAGGTAGAGCGACTCGATGTCAACATAGAAGGTGTTTTAGTCGCACAAGGAACCCAAAATATAGGATTTAGTTGGTACATTAAAGACAATCGAGTGGTTTTCGATTACAATATCTTTACAGATCACCATGTAGTACGTTCCGATCGGTCTGTGCCTACGGGGAAATGCACACTTGGAGTTGAATTCGTACGGGACGGCAGAACTGGTTCGATAATCCTTTCTATAGATGGCAAGGAGTGCGGGTCGATCCCAGTGCCGTATGTGATGCGAATGATATCATCGACGGGTATGGACATCGGAAGGGATGGTCTATCACCCATCACTGATGACTACAAGGCACCCTTCAAATTTTCTGGGACAATTCGACGAGTTAATGTTGAACTGCCTCGCTATAGACCACCATCGCAAGAAAACGAGGATGCTAAGGTCCGATACCGCGCAGAAATGTCTAAACAGTAATTTCTTAAATAATTAAACAATTTTTTTTTAATTGTCCCAACGAACACTTTGTAATTAGTATTTTATATTATTTTACATTATATGGGACTTTCAAACATTCTTCTCTTATTTTTTTAAAACTTTGCGGTAGTGTAAACTTTTTTATATAATAAGACTTTTAAAATTTAAAGCTCATTGTAGATTTATTAATAAAATAATGATATAAAAAATAGAGGATATTATATGATTGTAAACGAAGAGCATAGAGCGGATTTGATAAGATTAGCGAAAGAATATAAGTTTTCTGCGCAATCTTATCCTGGAATTGAGAATGAAGAACCAAAAGAGGGGTATCTCGAATATTTAAGCTTAATGTATGATCCTAAAATCGCTAAGATTATGCTAAACCTTCCTATTATGCCAAAAACAATGTCTATAAAAAAATTAGCGAAAATACTAGACATTGATAAAAATGAATTAATGGATAAACTGAAAGAACAGGAGAAAAGAGGATTTATTATAAGACTAGGAAATAGTTACTCTCGTCCATCTCCCTTACAGATTCATGATATGCCATTTATTCTTAAAGAGAATTTAGAGAGGGAAGATGTGGTGAAACTTGCTCAATTAAGTAGAGAATACTTTGATGAGGGATATTATAAAACCTGGGAGACGAGCCGAAGAGGAAAACCACGAACAAGAATACTAACCGTATCTGAAAAGGTAGAACCTGATCATCAAATTATGCCCATGGAAGAAGTTTATAAAATAATTGACAACCAAACGGCCTTTGCGGTGTTTCCCTGCCCCTGTCGGATGAGAAAGGAGGTCGAAGGAATCCGAAAATGCAAAGATAAGTATCCAATCAATAATTGTATAACATATGGAGTCTTTGCTAAACAATTGTTAGAAATGGGCGATCCTGCTATAAGTCCTATCTCAAAAGAAGAAATTAAAAAAATAGCTAGAGAAGCTGCTGAGCTTGGACTCGTGCATATGACAGATAATAATATGGAAAATAGTAATATTCTATGTTCGTGTTGTGAATGTTGTTGCGGAAATTTAACTGGACTAACAAGATTAGATAACCCTAGAGCAATAGCAAAAGCAAATTATATCTCGAACATTGATAAGGAATTGTGCGTTGCGTGTGGAACTTGTATAGAAAGATGTAAGTTCAACGCTATTACGGTTAACGATTTTGCTCATGTTAATACCGATAAGTGTGTAGGCTGCGGATTATGCGCAGTAACTTGTCCTGAAGACGCAATTACCATGAAAAGACTTGAAAGAGAAGAAATATTGGAACCGTAAACACTCAATAAATTAATATCTATAACCGATAATTTGATAAAAGAATAACATCTTTTATTTATTATTTTTTATTCAAAAAAGGTGGTTAGATTTTATGGAAATATTTGAACAAATGGAAGAAAAATATTTTGAATGTTATAATGGAGTAAAATTACATACAGTCATTATTGGAACTGGTGAACCCATTGTTTTATTACATGGATTCCCTGATTTCTGGTATGGTTGGAAGAACGTGATTTTAGGATTAAAGGATGACTTTCGGATAATTGTTCCAGATACAAGAGGTATTAACTTGAGCGACAAGCCTGAAGATGAGGAAAATTATAAAATTGATATTCTTGTTGAAGATATAAAAGAATTAGTTTCTAAATTAAATATTCAGAAATTTACTCTAATAGGTCACGATTGGGATGGAGCTATTGCTTGGGCTTTTGGTTATAAATATCCTAAACTATTAAAGAAGCTTGTTATAATAAATGCTCCACATCCCAAAATATTTAGGAAAAAAATTCAAAAAAACGCAAAACAAAGAAGATCGAGCGGTTATATCTTTCAATTGTTAAAACCTGGAGGTGAACAAAGTTTGCTTAAAAACGATATGATGGGACTAAAGGCTGGTGTTTTTGGTACTACAAGGAAAAAAAACGCTTTTACCGAAGAAGATAAGCGAAAATATATTGAATTATGGTCTCAACCGAAATCAATTCTATGTGGCGTGAACTATTATAGAGCTAACAGAAATATTGAACAATCTTCTGGAATTATTGATGTTCCTACATTAGTTATTCATGGAATGAAGGACAATTTTGTAAGACCCACCGTTCTTGAAGGATTATCAGAGTATGTAAAGAATTTAAAAGTAGTAAGGGCGGAAAATAGCTCTCATTGGGTAATGCACGATGACCCCGAGTTAGTTAATTCAAGTATTAAAGAATTCATTAAGGAGTAAAATCAAAAATAAGAATAGTAATAATAAATAATGTTGTAATAAAATTATAAAAAAAAATAATTAAAGGATTTTTGAATAAAATGAAATGGAAAACAAAAATAACGGAAATGATTGGATGTAAGTATCCAATAATTTTAGGTGCTTTTGCTGGATTTGACAATACGCAATTAACGGCGGCTATAAGTGAGGCCGGAGGATGTGGTGTATTAACCGGGTCTTATTTTAAAAAGGAAGAAAAGTTCCGGAACGCTATTTCGGAAATAAAAAAAGTTACAGATAATCCCTTTGCAATAAATTTATCCCCAAACAAACCGATGGACTTTCAAAAAGATTTATATCAAATGTTTGGGCGATATTTAGAAATTGCTAACGAGGAACAAATTAAAACAATAATAACTGTTGGACCTAAAGTTGAAGTAATTAGAAAAAAAATAAGAGAATATGGAATGAATTGGATTCATAAAGTCACCACTATGAGGCATGCGGCTTTTGGAGACAAAATGGG
This sequence comes from Promethearchaeota archaeon, assembly GCA_030605085.1. The sequence goes on from JAUWBH010000075.1 coordinate 19,769, forward strand.
TGCTGATGCGATTATTTTAACGGGACTTGAAGGGGGAGGGTTTAAAAATCCCAAACAAAATACCCTTTTAGTTAACATGGTAAATGCGGACAAATTACTTAAGATCCCGATTATTGCTTCGGGAGGAATTAGTAATGGAAGGGGAATGTTAGGGGCTCTTGTAATGGGAGCTCAAGCAATTCATATGTGTACGGCCTTTCTTGCAACCGCTGAAAGTCCCGTTTCGGAAAGTTGGAAAAGACAAATAATTGACGCAGATTGCTTCGATCCCGAAATTGTTTCGAATATTTTACATTTTGAATCAGGAAAGATGAAAGGTACAACTTTTTCTCTAGCTGCGGGAACAATTGATAAGATAATTACTGCGAAAGACTTAATCAATAATATTATTAATGAAGCCGAATCAATCTTGAAAACCTTAGGATTCAAAGAAGATGTTATTGATTTTGTTCAATAAAATAATTGAATTGACACTATAAAATATTAAAAACAGAAAATAATAAGAAAACTATTCAACAATGATCCAATTAAAGCTCCAAATATACCTTACTTCAAAATATAAATTTTAAAGAATAAGAAAATATCCCTTAGGATTTATAAAATCAATGAAAATTTCTTCCAATTCTTTTTCGGAATATTTCTCCTTTAAAGTATTGAATAAATTTGTCCTATCAACATCATCAGCAACAACCTCATTGTTATAAATAGCAATAAATTTGCCTGCGTATAATTCTTGAATTTCATTCTGATTTTCATACATCCATTTGATACTTTCATCGTGTATCTTTACGATTTCAGTTAGTCTGTTCTCATCTACTCCAAGCTCATTTAAAATACCCATAATTTCACATTTTCTTCTTGATTATGTCACTATTTTAATGCTAAAAAAAATATTAAAAACTTACTATTTTATTTTTCAGTTAATTAATGCTATCCTTTTTAATTTACATTGGAGCTACTCTTTTAGGATAACGACTTTGAGTATTAAGGTTTTCATGGAACTGTTGTTCCATCAATTAATATCGTAAATCTTTAAGAATATTATTCGAGAACAATTGTTAAGATAATTTCTGCAAAAGACTTAATCATTAATATTATAAATGAAGCCGAGTCAATCTTGAAAAATTTAGGGTTCAATGAAGATGTTATTGATTTTGTTAATTAATCAATGATTTTTAACTCAAAATCATGCTACGGAAACTTACAAAATGGTGGGCTACACTAATTATTGTGCTGCAAAGAGTGCAGAAACAGCGGAAACACATTTGGATATACTAGTAAGAATAGTTGCTCTATTAGGTATACACATTAGATTTGTACAAAAGATATTTGTGAATCTCACGCCTTTATTTGCTAACCTATCCAGATTAGGTGTCTTTAAATTAGATTTAATAACGAAAGCAGAACCAAAACAGGAAATAAAAGAATATTATCAAAAGGGGCTACATTTCTTTACTACATCTTTTACAGACAATTTTCTTTGCGTAAATTTTTACAAGTCCCATCTGGTGTAATAAATGACTCTTATCTTCTAACTCATTGAAAGTAGTACCACCACATTCAGGGCAGACTCTTCTACCATCCACCGGGGGTTTTTCTTCTTCTTGTTGTTTTTTAATAACACTAGTAGGTTTAACGGTCGTTGGTTCTGGCGCTTGTGTAGATGGTTTAGGTTTAGGGGCGGATATTGTGCTTTTGCTTCCTCCTTCTATTAATATATCTAATTTTGCATCCATTTTCTTAAGCAATTCTAATATTTTTTCTTCAAATTCTGACAAAAACAATCTCCTCTTTTAATTTTTAGAATTAATTTTTTTCTCATTAAATGTGAATTCAGATTTTAAAAAATTTACGAAAAAAAAATATGAAAACTTCTAAATATTCCTTTAAATCGAAAAACTTTTAATTCGAAGAAAGTAGATACTTTTATGTGTTAGTGTTTAAACTTTACCTTAGTTATAAGCATCTCTTTTAGGAAATCGCGGTCTAAGATTAATTATTTCTCTTAAAAGTTTTTCAGTAAGTTTACTTCGTAATTCTTTATTCTTATTCCATAAATTATTAATTTCACCAGAATCACTTTCATAGTCAAAAATATCGCCAAGATTATCGTAGCCATCGTATATTGTTAGTCTATGCTTTTCTGTAACTAATGTTCGTAGTCTCATTATTTTATCTTTAGCGATTTCCTCGTCGTGTTCAATGAGGAGATGCTCTCTTACTTTTTTTTTGGCGTCGTTTAATATCGGAGTTATATCATTTCCTTGTAACAGCGTAGGATGATCCTTTTTTTTTATACCTAAGATGTTCAAAATAGTTTTTGGCAGATCTACAGTGTTTACAAGTGAATCAGACGCGGAACTTCTCGTTATATCTGGTATCTTCCATATTAAAGGCATATTGATAACGCTACGATAATGAGCAGGTCCTTTCAAAATAAGTCCGTGATCTCCACATAGATCCCCATGGTCACTCGTAAAAATAACCATTGTATTATCCGCTATGCCCGTTTTTTCTATAGCCTTAAGAATTTTTCCTACACCATCATCAATCATGGCGATAGAACCGTATGTGAGGGCAGTAAAAGTTTTTGCTGCTTCTTCGTCTACTTTTTGCGGAAGAAGATGAGAGAAACGGACATCATTTATTTGCTGTCCTAAAAATTCGTGTTTGAGTAGATTTTCACCGTCTTTAAAATTCGAAGGGAGCTCGATATCTTCTGGTTTATACATGTCTTTATATTTTCCAGGAGGACAGACTGGATGGTGGGGATCGTTGTATGAACAATGCAAGAAAAAAGGCTTATCCCCTTGTTTTCCTTCTGAGTGTCTTTCTAAAAACTCAATAGTTTGATCTGTAATAAAAGTCGTAGGGTAAAGATCTTCTGGTACTACAGTCTCATAATAGGAGTCGAATATAGCTGTTAGACGATTTTTTAAAAAATCTAACTTTTCATACTGCTGCTCTTCTAACCATTCAATATAATGACCGCCCATTACATCCCCATGACCGGATGTAAGAATTACCTCCTCGAAACCGTAATAAGGCGTTGGAAAAGGCGATTTGAGCTTGCCTGACAACCAATACGGAATCACTTCTAAAGATTCGTCTTTTTTTTTGTAGGGAAACGAATAGAAATTAAAATGCATTTTTCCTACTGAAATCGTGTGATAGCCGTGATTTCTCAATATATCAGAAATGGTCGGAATTTCTGGATCCAAATTAATTCCGTTAGATCGAGTTCCGTGTACACTCGGATAAACTCCTGTAAAGAAACTCGCTCTGTTTGGCATACAAATAGGTGTAGCGCAGAAGTATTTGGTAAATTTCACGCCATCTTTTGCGATGCTATCGATGTTTGGTGTTTTTAAAATGGGATTTCCCATACAACTTAAATGATCTGCCCGTTGCTGATCTGTTATTATAAACAATAAATTAATTTCTTCTGGCATGGTCATTACTCTGATAAATTACAATTTATAACATGCTTATAAATAGCAATTATTTGTTATTGTGTTAAGATAGTTTTTTATTCTCTAATTAAATTTTTTAGAAAAATTAAAAAGTAAATTATTGGAATTATTATATGGATTAAAACAATAAATTATGAATAATACAAATCATTATGTCAAGAAAGGATGAGATCATTGCGGAATTAGATCAAAAAGAATTATTTTTTAAAAAACTCAATTCTTTTTTGCGTACAACATATAAACACCCAATCTGGCGCTTAGGTCTTCTTCTCCGATGTAAAGTTCAAAAGCTTTCTTTTCCAGCAATTTAATAATCTCGTTTAATAAATTCTCTCCTCCTTTTATATGTTCATGAACTTCCATCGAAATTTGCTGGATATTCTCCCAATCTTTATCCAAAATTCCCATCATAACTTGTTTTTCGTAATTCTCTGCGTCAATCTTTAACAAATCGATTCGATCTATATTATTTTCCTTTAATATTTCGGAAAGGGGTCTTAATTGACATGTGACCTTTTCGCTTTCGTATAATTTTTTAAGTCCTGCTTTTACCACCCGTTTTCGTAGGAATTTAGGTACAAACCGTGCCATTGGATAATCTTTACAAAGTGCTTCCTTATAGTTTTGGACTAATTGCTTAACTTTTAAATCCCAATCGAATGGAACTGCTGCTGAATTGGCGCTTACTTTAGGGTAATAAAAAAGTTCTATACTTTTGTTCTCGTCTCCCAAACCAACATTGAGGTTTTTTATAAAGCATGGAATATTAGCAAGATTTGCTTCTAATACTCGAAAAATAGTAGTGACGGGTTCAAATGTGAAAATCTTTAAGTTTTGAGCTTGCTTGGTTATAAAACGGGAAAAAAGTCCAATATTTGCTCCAACATCAAATACAACATCTCCATCTTTAACTCCAATCCCATGCTTTAAATATTGATTTTCAACAAATATCTCATTATATACGTAAAGGGCGGTTAATTTATCAATGTAATATATCTCTTCTCCATTTGGTAAAGTGAGCTTTTTCATTATTCAATCTTTTAAGAATAGAATATATTATAATAGAGAATCTATTCTAAACTATAACTTCAGATTTAAAATCTAAAATTTTGAACTTTTCACTGAAAATTGCTTTACTAACATGGTGCTTTCTCACGATTTCATCGTTATCAACGACTCTTTTTTCCTCTTTAACTAAATCTAAATCGAATTCGCAACTAATTTCTATCGCATCGTTTCCTTCAAATTTAATTTCGTTGTAAGATTTTAACATGAGGTTTGATATTCTCCAAAATCGACTCGGTTCGAATTCGAGATTTTTTGCTCTAAGATTATATGTATCAATTATTTCACGAGTAATCCAGAATACAATTGACGATAATTTATCTTTATCAATATTTTTATTAATTTTAACCAATTTGATTGGATTCTCATAGAGCGTCAAATTAAGTGCGATACAATCGTTTTCTCTAATAATTTCAGCTTTAAAAGTTTTAGAGACTTTTGTTATACGTTCTTCCTTTTCTATTTGAACGGCTGTAAACTGCCAATCGTTTTCTTCGACAGCTTCTAGTAGTAGTTGATTACTCTTCAACCTACAGTTCCCCTTCCAAATAATACCTGAACTACCAAAATTTCCGCTTACTGTTGTTTGAAGGGTAAATTTCGTTTCATCATTGTTTCCAGGAAAATTCTCTAAAATATAATTTTGACCATGCGTTCTAGTACGATAATCATAAACATAATATAGTCCTAGTAAGTCATTTAGGTTCATAACAGATAACAATCATATGAAATTATTTAAAATTAAAATATGAAAATTTAGATAGTTCTATCACATAATGGTTTTTTTATATTAAAACACCTTCTTCTTTAATATTTAGCAAAAAAGGATTTTTCTCGTTTTTAAATTTTTCCTCAGGTATAGGGTGAACTGAAATCAATAAATTATATTTTAACTCAATATAATAAATTTGATCTATGATTCGATCAATTTCTTTGAAAGGGCGAATGTTACCTTTAAGAATAATAGCTAAATCTATATCAGAATCTTGCCTTTGTTCACCTCTGGCATATGAACCGTATAAAATAATATTTTTTAATTGATCTTTGTATAATTCTGTTAATACTTGCTTTACTTCTAACAGAACGCTCTTAAATTCGTCCATTGTTTCATTACCCAAAATTTTACAACTTTATTTAATCATTAATATGTTTTATTAATAAATCTTCCTTATTTAACACCAGATAACCTCTTCTTTTACATAGGCAGTAATGTATGGACCTTAGAAATTATCGGAAGAAAATATTTTCTTCTTCTGAAATTTCTCTGTTATCAAATAACTCATCAATTTTTTTTAAAAGGATTTCCTCATCATCATCATGCGCAATTAATATCGAATTTTTACCCTTTTTTATGTAAG
>JAUWBH010000070.1 GCA_030605085.1 Promethearchaeota archaeon
ACTTGACTTTCAAAGATATGATTTTCAATTTTTATCTTTTCTTTCAAATAAATTTTGTCGGAAACCTTAAGAAGAATAATCTTTTGTATAGTAGTGGCAAATAAAAAACATATTTTTGACTTAGAAGTCATTAGCTCTTAATTTATAAAAATAACTTTGAAAGTCAAGTAATAACAAAAATAAATAATTACTTGAATAGGAGATGGAGCCCCTTGATAGAGCAGTTTTGATATTATTACGTATCAAAAAAATTTATCATTCATGGTAGATTCATAGTATTTGTATATTTATTTGGTGTTTGTTGTACATGAAAATGTTATTAATTCATTCAGATGGCGTAGATGTAAGGAAAAATAAAGAAGCGACAAGCAATCCTCAAGAATTTGCAGAAGATTTCATTAAAATGGACGGTTTAGTACTTGTCGCTTATGTTTCTGTCGAGGATCAAGATACATATGATACAGATATAATAGCTAAACAAGGAGCTGATGTTATTGAAGAGGCAATTCTCCTTATTACAAGCTTCCCTGAAAAGATTCGTCAACGGAATGAAGAAGTAAGAAAACATAATAGACTCATTGAGGAAGGAAAAATAAAAGGAAAACCAAGAAAATTAATTGAATTAATAGCTGGAAGGGATAAATATATTGTTGAAAAAGTATTAGTTTATCCGTGGGCACATTTAAGCAAATTTTTAAGCAATGAGCCAAATGCAATGGAAGTATGCCCAAAAATAGCTAAAATTTTAGAGTCTAAAGGAATTGAAGCAAAATTCTCTCCATTCGGATGGTATAAATCTTTTAAGATAAATTGTCTTGGTCATGAAGTCGCAGAAATGTATAGGGATGTTAAATTATATATACAACCCGAAGAACATTTGGAAAAGGCTCAGTTTTTTGTAATTACTCCAGAAGGAAAAGAATTAAAAATTCAAATGGATGACAATAAAAATATTTTGCCAATAAAAGAAGCTGGTGAAGATTTTAATTTATTTATTAAATCAGAATTAGGAACAAGAAGAACTGATACGGGGGTTGAACCTGCTCACATTAAAGTAATGAAAGAGTTCGAACTTGTCGATTTTGAAAAAAATTCTGATAGTGGCAATTTACGTTGGTATACTAAAGGTGTAATTATGAAAAACTTAATTAAAAACTATCTTGATGATAAACTAATTGAATATGGAGCCGTCTTTGTTGATACTCCAGTTATGTATACAGTGAAAAGTAAAAAATTAACTGCTCAGACCGCGAGGTTTCCAGCTAGGACATATTGGGTTGAATCCGGAAATAATCGATTTTTACTTAGATTTGCGGGAGATTTTTTACAATTTGATATGTTCAGTGGAATGAATTTGAAGCCTTCTTATTTCCCATTACGTTTATATGAGTATGAGCAGTATGATTTTAGGAGGGAGAGAGAAGGAGAATTAACTGGTTTAAGACGTTTAAGAGTCTTTGTTATGCCAGATTTTCATACTCTATGCAAAGACTTGGAGTCATCTGTAGAAGAATTTAAAAAACAGTATGAGTTAGATCAGCAAGTTGCTGAAGATTTAGGAATTAAAGATCACTTAATTTTTAGGACGACACACGACTTTTACAATGAAAATAAAGGTTGGATCAAGGAATTAATTAAAAAAGAAAATAAGCCTGCTTTATTGGAACTCTGGGATGAGAGATACTATTATTTTGTGTTGAAGTTTGAAAGAGGAGTACTTTCCGCTCAAGATAAAAGCGGTACTCTTGCAACTATTCAGATTGATGTGGAGAGTACATTAGAATATTTAGAAGATAAGGATGGGAAAAAAAGGGAAAAATATAATATTTACTTCACTGATAATGATGGGAAAAAAAAGCACCCCATTATCCTTCATAACTCACCTTCAGGAGGTTTGGAGAGAATATTATGGGGGCTACTTGAAACTGCTATTAGAAATAAAGATAAAATTGTTACAGGCTTTAAAACATGGTTGTCTCCAATCCAAGTTCGAATTTTAACGATTAGTAATAATCAAAACGAGTACGCTGAAAAACTTCTTGATTTAATTAATAAAATGGGATTTAGAGTGGATTTTGACGACAGGGACGAGAAAATTGGAAAGAAAATTAGACAATCAGAGATCGAATGGATTCCTTATACCGTAATACTAGGAAAAAATGAAGAAGAGGCTGGAACCATCTCCATACGCAAGAGATTGATTAATAAGTCATTTAAGATAAATGAAAAAGGACAAAAAATGACTGCTGAACAAATTAATAACGTAAAGATTGAAAAATTACTAGAGATGCTCGAAGATGATACTAGAGATTATCCGAAATATAAACTCCCCATTCCTTTTAGACGCTTTTCCACTAAAGTTTATTTTAGAAAATAACTGAGATATTAACATTCATGACGATAAAAGCAATTATATTTGATTTAGGAGGCGTTGTAATAGAATTTGATTTTACTAAATTTTTTAAAGAAGTAATAGAGATTTCTCCTCTAAGCAAACCTCATTCATTATTACTCCTTGAATTTTGGCGCCAATCAGATTTATACCATCAAGGAAAAATGTCAAATGAAGAATTTTATCATCATACCTGCGAATTATTACAAGTTTGCACCTTAAATCAAGATGAATTTTTTGAATCTTTTAACTCGGTAATTTCTCGTCCTAATAACGATGTTATTGAGCTGTTAAAGAAATTAAAAAATAGAAATAGTTATAAATTACTTGCTTTATCTAACATAAACGAATCTCACGCGAATTATTTAAAGAAAATGAACTGGAACTTTTTAGATATTTTCGATACGACTATTTTCTCTTATCAAATTAAAATGACAAAACCAGACCCTCGAGTATTCCAATATGCAATAGAAAAAGCAGGATGTAAACCTGAAGAAATTATATATATTGATGATGGCTTAAATAACATCCGCTCAGCTAAAGGATTTGGATTAATTGGAATTCACTATTCTGGATTGAACGAGTTAATCAACAATCTAAATGAATTAAAAATATTATAAGAAAACTTAAAAAGTCTTGAAATTTTACTCAAGAGCCTCTAAACATGCTTTTGCAATCTTTTCAAAAGCAATGTTGACATTTTCTCCGGTCTTAGCAGAAGTTTCCAAATATTCACACCCTATTCTTTCTGCTAAGTCCATCGCCTCGGACTTATCAACTTGACGTTCCAAATCTATTTTATTCCCCAATAATATCATGGGTATCGATTTTTTTACTGTTTTCTTAATGCTCGATACCCATCCAGGAATTTTTAATAAGGTTTGAGGAGAATCAACAGCGAACACTCCTAAAGCGGCATTAGAGCCTTTAAAATAAATTGTACGGAGTTTATGAAACTGAGCCTGACCTCCAATATCCCAAAGTAAAAGCTTAACTTTTTTTCCTCCGATTTCTACATTATGGACTAAGAAGTTGCTTCCAATTGTCTTTTTCATGTCATGGGTATAAGTAGCTTTGACATACCGTAAAAGTAGCGAAGTCTTTCCGACTCCTCCTGGACCAAATAAAGTTATTTTGAATTTAGCTAGAAATTCGTCATTATCAGAAATCGTTATCCCACCTGTTAAAGTATGGATTGTAAATTTGAATTACTTCTTTAATTAATATTTTTTTTATGATATTTATATGTTTAAAATTATTTTTAATCTTATTTAAACGAATGGCTAAATTTTTTCGATTGTTAGCTTTTTCAAGTTTTTTCCTTTTTTTATTATTCTTTATGTTTATCAGATTCTTTCTTGGTTGATTCTATTTCTTATTAAAATTAATAAGACGCTGAATTACTCCATGTTATTTCCGTATTATAAGCGAGTATCTTAATGATAACTTTACTCTTTTTAAGCAATAATGTTAATTTTTATCTATGTTTTGATTTTTTCTTCTTCTTAACAGCTTCTTTAATCTTTTCTTCTACTTTTTTACCTTCTTTTACGATGAATTCTTCAACTTCTTTGATTTCTTTTTTCACAGTTTGTCCAGCCTTTTGACCGATTCTGCTAATTTGTATCATAATCCATTCAGGGCTTCCAAAGCCCCCTCCATATTCGTTCCAGATATACATGAAGAATCCCATGAATGCAATAAATCCAAAAACTACAATAGGGGCAAATATGATGCTAAATTGGCCAAAAAATAATGCGAGAAAGACATAATGAATTAAGAATAGGCTTAACGACGCTTTACCGTAGTATATGATCATTTTCGTAAAATTGTTGTCTTTCTTTTTCATATCGATTAAATAAAGGCTGATAGCAATAATTAAAAGTGCCGCCCCTAAGTTATAAAACATATTTCCAATAGTACCTCTGATCAAAAACTCTGGCATTCCCGGAAATTTATAATAATTCTGTTGGTTTGCTATAACATATAATTGTAAATGCGGATATTCTTCAAGGCTCATAGTTTCAGGAGTTTGCAACTTTAAACCTAATAAAACTCCAACCACGACTAAAATGATCCCCCAAATTAAAAATCTTTTAAATAAACGACTGTATGCATCAGGACCTTCTATCATTGCATCGTAGAGATATTCTCCAAATATTGTTGATATGAAACATACCGCAAGCCAAGGGAGCAGCGTTATTTGAGGTGCGGGTGAAGTTATAATAAAATGTAGTATCCATAGAATCATGTTTGAATCTTTTCCTACATAAATAAATTCTCTAAGAGCTGGTGTAATAAAAATGATGAGTAAGCCTATAACCAAACGAGGCATTTTCTTTAATTTTAATGCGTAATAAGAAAATATTTGAGAGAATCCTAAGAACACTAGTATATTCCAGCCCCAAATATTAAGAGGAAATGGGATGTCCGGACGAATCACGCTTAAACCAATAACATTGTAAAGAAAGCCAATTGCCATAATCGATATACCTCGAGAAAAAATACGATTTCGGATTACTTTTTCTGGAAGTCTTCCTCGTTTTCGCCGGACACTAAAGATTACGCTAAGAGCAGAGAGGAAAACAAAGAGAGACGGACCTAAAATATCGAGGCATGCATATGCCAATCCGTGCGTATACAACCAATCTTTATCTAACCATGCACCTGTAGTATGTGCAATCATAATCATTATAATTGCAAATCCTTTAACAAAATCAATCGAATTGATACGTTGCGGACTTGCGTAATCTCGAATATCTTCGATTGGGATTTCTTCCTTTAATAATTCTACGAGATCGGGAGAATCTGAATCTGTTTTTTTTGATGACATTGTGTATATAATAATAAATCTTACTTCCTTAAAAACCTAAAAAAAATTAGTAAAAAAATTAAAAAGCTCAAACTACATAATTATTTTAATAGGATTTAATACAAATAAGATTTTTACTTGGAAAATAGAAAATATAAAAAATTTAAATTAATCAATACTTTGGGTGTTGTTTGATTTTATGGAAATAAAACATTATTTGGATCTTAAGTTAATTGGGCTAATAGGGGCCTTATTATTGATAATATCAGAATTCTTACCGTGGTTTTCAGAGTATTCTTTATTAGAGATATATTCGTTTTACGCACTATCCAGTGGAACAATAGGAAATGCGTTTTTATATTTATTTCCAATTGTTAGCGGAATCATTTGTCTAATTGGGAGCGTTTTAGTAATTTACGATAGCGGATATAAAATCAACTCGGTAATTATAACTTTTATTGGGTTAGGATTTCTTTTGTTTTTTTTATTTGAATTAATTCCTAGGGAATTACTTTACATTCCAAATGCAGGTATAGGTTTTTATCTTTGTATAACTGGTTTTCTTTTATCCATTCTTAATATCGTAATTATATTATTATCAAAAGAGCAATAATTGGGAAGGGATATTATTATTAGAGAGAAAAAAGAAGAAAGTATTGAAAACGGAAATGAACAAAATGTTGAGGACAGTTTTTACTCCGCTTTAAGTCATGAAATTCGCAGAAAAATTATAAATATTATGGGAAGTCACGACTATACTTCGTTTACCGCCCTTAAAAAAGAATTGAAAGTAAGTACTGGTACGATTTATCATCATTTAGATTCGTTATCCCAGTTAATTGAACAGCATAAAAATAAAAAATATTATCTAAGTGAGCTTGGCAAAATCGCTTATAATTCTATGAAGGAGAATATTGAAACGCTTAAATCTCCAGATCTCACACAAAGGGAATTTGAATCACCTCTTTTGAAACTATTAATGTATATAACTCCTAAAAAGTTTATAAAATTTGAAGAGAAAGATAGAGTTTACAATATTATCATTAGTTTAAGCATTTTAATAATTGGGACAATTTTATGTGGAGTAAACGGTTTTTATTCGGTCTTTTTATTTTATATTAAATCTGCAGAAGAGATTTATCAATTAGAAACTATTTTTCATATCCTTCTCGCTGTTGGATATGTTATTAACTATATTGTTTATTTTTTAATAGTAGAATTTTTATGTCGTGTTTTTTATAAGAAAAAACAAAGAACTCTTGATTTTTTTCTATCTTTTCCCGTTATTTTATACCCAATGGTTATTTACTTATTTATACATTTTATCGTTTTATCTACAGGATTAATTAGAATTACCTTTTTCCGTATTATGGATGTTGTTTTATTGATCTTTTTTCAAATATGGTCGTTGTGGCTGTTAACTTACAATATAAGCGTAAATAAAGAGTTAAAGATTAAAGAGAGTTTAATTATTTCGCTGATACTTCATTACAGCAGTTTTACCATTGTTTTGTTCATATCTCTTTAATCTGGTAAAAATTATTTATTTTCAATATGGTATTAATTTCATTAATCCGGTTTCTCGAAGATTTCAAATCTGCAGTTTTAGTGGTAATAAAACACGAAAAATATTTATTCTTATCTGAAGTATCGAACGAAATTGGAGGCGTTATAAGTTCAGGAATTTCTTTTATTAACATAGGAATTACCTCTTCTTTGATTTCTAATGTAGATTTATCCCCTACATAAAGCAAGTCTAATCTCGAAAAAATAGAATAATTTCGAATATTTAATTCAGGAGAATTTGACAAATTTAACTTTAGATTGAAAATTAAGTCAGCAATGTTTTTATCCACGACATTTCTAAGTCCTATGTAAGATGTCGTTAGTCTCGGATTTATTTCTATAAAATAGAGTGATTTATCGTTTTTTCTTATGAAATCAATTCCAAAATATCCATTGAATTTTGATAAATCTAATTTTTTTAAAAATGGAGCAATTTCCATAATTATTTCGGTATAACTTTCTACAGGTGTATGTCCTCCAAAATATTCGGAATCGCTTTTTAAATCCTTTATATTAACATGTTGTGAATTTACGCTTAAAATAATAAGGTTATTAAATTCTTGGTTTAATATGTTAGAACTAGATATCAGAGAAAGGCTTAGATCTTTTCCTTTAATGTAATCTTGGAGAATATAAATTCTATTAGATTCAATATTATTACTTAATTTTTTAAAAAAGGCTTTTAATTCATCTCCGCTCTCAAAATAATAGATTGATTCTGCCCCTACACCGTCCTCAGGTTTTATTACAATTGGACTTTTTAATTCATTAAATTTTTGGAGAATAAAGTCCAAATCCAAAAAATTATCCTTAAATGGAATTTGATAAGTTTTAGGAGTTTTAATTTTATTTTTTTTAAAAAACTTGTATGTTTTAATCTTAGATGTTCCAAGTTTAATGCCTTCTAAATCCACGCTTAAAATTGTTTTATTATGATCTTTAGCAATTTTTGTTAAATCATATAAAATGTTTGAGAATTCTGGGGCTATTATAAAAATATAATTGCATTCTTTTACGCATTCTCTATATTTTTTTAAGTAATCGTCTTTTGCGTTTACCTGTTTTATAGAATCAGCTTTTAGGTATTTAGATAAGAACGATATTCTATGATCGATAAGTGTACTTATTTCAAAATTTATTTCGTTAAAATCTGCTATGATGGATCTCAACATCCCATAACCTTCACAAAATAAAGAAGAAGGAATCTCTTGCTTATTGAAACCTCCGCCTGAAGCATATTCGAAAATAAAGAGTTTATTATTGTCCATTTTATTTATGTGAGTTCGTTTTTTAAAAAACAAATTTACTTGTATCAAAAAAATATTCTAATTTTAAATTCCTATGTTCAAATGATTTATGATTATGCAACGAAAATTTTAATATTAATCCTTTGTCATATAATAAACCTTAATAAGTAGTCATAAATATTTTGCATAATCATAATTTATTGAAAAATACCATATCATGACAGCTTCTTTTTTTGATCAAGAAACGATGCAACGCATTCGTTATCTTCACTATAAAATTAAAAAATTAGAGAGCGTAATAGAAAAAGAGGACGAGGAGATAACCCTAGACGACCTAAATCTTGTATTAGAATATACCATGATTTTAAATATAAATTATAAGAACGAGAATCACAGAAACATCTTAAAAGAATTAGACATAACGCCTACTTTTTACGATGCTATTGAGGATATGGATATTGAAATTCATGATTTAATGTTTGAATGCAGTAGAGCTTTATGGGTACTTGCAAATAGTTATTCTTATCTCTCAGAGAAATTTGAGGAGGATGAAGATTGGGAAAATGCAATAATTTCAATGGTTGAATGTAGCAAGATTTACAAAACTGCGGCTTATTTTAGTGCTTCTGCGGTACATCAACACGAAACGGGAAACACTCTCCATCCAGAAAATCTTGAACTGAGTTCAGAGGAAGCCCGAAGTTGGGCCCAGAGTATTGCTACTACTCAAGAAGAAAGTAAGAATAATCTCTATTTTGCTTCAAAATTATATGCAGGATTGAGTTCCTTATCAAAAAGGATATTTTATTTAAGAAAGCACGATGAAAATAAGAGACAACAAATTAGAGCTCAGTTTCATTTTGATATGGGCAAGGCCTGTCAATTAAAAGCTCAAGCCTCATTAGAATCCTCAATAACAGGGATAAATAAAGATAAAGTAATAAAATTATTACAAAAAGCCCAGTTCTATTACGCAAAAGCTATGGATATTTGGAGAAATATGCGTAAAGAATTAAAAGATCTTTCAAAAGAAGAGAAGGAGAATTTAAACATTAATATATCGATTGCTAAAGAGGAGATCGAAGAGCTTAATGTAGAGAGTTTGGATTACGAAGAAATAAAAAGAATTCAAGACCCCGAACCTGTGATCGTGATTCCCGAAAATCTAGCACCATTTGTTCCTAAATCTACGGTTTATTTAATCAAATTTGTACCAAAAGATCTTAATGTTAAACGTTTTAAAAATTACCAGAAAAAAAAATTAGATCAGAAGATACCGTATTCTAAAAAGGAGAAATTATTAGATCAAAAAGCAGGAATAGTACGCACCATTAACGAATTAAAAATATTAAGAGAAAATCATGATGTCGATGTAGATAAGTATGCTGAACTAATGGAAAAATACACCACTAAACTGGAAATGATAGATACCGCTATTAATAAGCTCAAATAATTATTTTATTCTCATTAAAAGCTTTTATTAATCTAAATGCATCTAATATATCTTCTCTTTAGAAACAATAAACGCTTTTATTTTTATTTAATGTAATCTTTTTTTTTATTATGTTAAAGGATCAAACAGCCTTGTTAATATATATTAAAAATATGTTAGCAGATATGATTTACATCAATGGAGTTATCGCAACAGAATTGATTCGAATTACAGAAAATACGGCAACTATCCGAAGAGGTGAGGAATTTCTAAATGAAACTTCATGTCCCGCAGAACATCATGAATTAAACAAAAAAATCATTGAGATTGTAAAAAAATACCAAAAAATCCCAGAGGATCTAGATGGACTAGATAAACATGTCTTAAAACATTTAGACTGAATTATAATCCTCCACATTGAGAGGGACCAGTAATCTCTAATCGATAAATCTAATCAATTAAGGAGCGAAACTTTGCTAGATATTTTCTTTTCAATTAAAAAACTTTGTGATTTTGTTTATATGAAGATGGAGCCTTTTATTATTGCACAAGAATGTAAGAATAATAAAATTTTAAGTACTTCTTATTTATTTATATAAAGAATATGCCTAAGAATAAATTTGAGGAGTTTGTTGAAAAACTTCAACAAGAAATAGTTGACAAAGAAATTGAAGATTTTAACGAACATATAGTCGAACTATTTCATAATCCTCTTAATTGGGGGAAACCTCCAGATGAAGAAATAACTGTGTCGCACTCAGTTAAAGGATTGAGAGGAGATACGATGTATTTCTTTTTAAAAATCAATAATGGGTTAATTGAAAAGGCTAATTTTGTCGCCGATGGTTGCGGAGCTACAATCGCAACAGCAAGTCAAACAACAATATTAATTAAAGGAAAATCCATAAAATTCGCAGAAAATTTAAAACCAGACGAGATAGAAAAAGCTTTAGGGGGATTACCTCCAAATCATAAGTATAGTGCTGAATTAGCTGTAAAAACTTTAAAAAAATTAATTATTAAGTATAGAAATAAAATAAATTAAATATTCTCTTATACAATGAAAATTAAAATTGAAAATATTGATATTCCGATAAAGGAAGATAGTATTTCTCTTAAGGGTTCTATATATTTCACATCACATACGCTACCTAAAGCTCCATGGATAATCACATGTGCTGGTTTTGGGTATCATAGAGGCAGTAAATTCGTAAAATCTTATACTGAAAGATTTGTAAACGCAGGATATTATGTTTTATCTTATGATTATCGCGGACATGGAGAAACTGCAGGGCAAACAGGAGAACTACGCTCTAAAGAATTTTTTAACATGTTTCCAAAAGTTTTTTCAGATATTAGCGTAGTAATTAGCTGGATTTTAGAAGAACAATCTAATAGGCTGTTGGAAGATAAAATTGCGTTATTTGGAAGAAGTTTAGGAGGCGCAATTATATTAACTCATGGTTTTATCGATAATAGGGCAAAAATTCTAATTGCTTTATGCAGTCGGTACGATTATGAAATCCATAGAATAAAATTCCCTAAAGACCTCATAGAAAAAGTTAGCCCTAAATACTTTTTAAAAAATGATGCATCAAATAACGATAGAATTTTAATAGGGCATGTAAAAGACGATGACGTAGTTCCTTTTGAAAATGTTTTTCATATTAAAGAACATTTAGGGTTAAAAGATGAAAATGTCATGATTTTGATACTGGAGGACATTCATTTGCGGGTCATCGAGAAGAGGTATATGAGCGAGCTCTCGAATTCCTAAAAAAATTATAAGAAAAGCATTATCTTTACAATCATTTATAAAATTTTAGATAATAAATAATAAATAAAGTAATAAAATTTGAAAAAGTTGAGGTTATATGGAGAAAATTATAATTGTAGGACCAGCGTCTCAGATTCTTGGTGTTAGAATTGCTCGAGAATTGAATATTGAATGTTTTAATACAGAGTTTAAAACTTTTCCAGATGGAGAAAATTATCTTAGAATTGATATAGACGATGAAACTATAATAAGTGGAAAAGAAGTTATTATTGTTCAGAGTACGGGTCCAAGTTCTAGCGGTAATCAAAATGCGAGATTATTTGAACTTTTTATGATGATTGATTCCGTTAAGCGCATGGGGGCTGCTAAAGTCATCGTTGTAATTCCTTATCTCGCTTATGCCCGTCAAGATCAAATATTTAGACCCGGGGAATGTCCATTTGCTGATGTAATTTTACGAATAATTGATTCTATGAGAATTGATGAGCTATATGTAGTAGATGTGCACGCACCAAAGGTTTTCCGCGAGTTAATATGTAATAAAGTAGTTAATATTGATTCAATGAAAATATTAGCAGATTACATTAAGTCTTTAGCAACCGATGATATTGTAGTAGTAGCCCCAGATAAAGGAGCGATAGAAAGATCTAAAGCATTTGCTAAACATTTCGGTGATGATGTACCCATAGATTTTTTTGAGAAAAAGAGAGATGTTAAGACGGGTGAAATTATAATGACGGGAAAATTAAGTCTAGAGAATAAAGATGTAATAATTGCCGACGATATCATTGCAACTGGTGGAACCATGGCGACTGCCATAAGATTATCCAAGGAAAGTGGGGCAAAAAGAGTATTTGCTGTTGCTACCCATGCGTTATTATTGCAAAACGCGAAATACAGAATCTTAAAAGCGGGAGCAGATGAGATTATAGGAACGGATTCAATAGATAACGAGGCAAGCAAAGTTTCCTTAGCAAAAGCAATTTCTGATTATTTAAAATAGTTAAGTTAAACGATTCATTCATTTAATAGTTAGATATTATTTCCTTCACTACTTCTCGAACTTTTTTTTGTAAATCGGTTATAGTCGAGTTATTTATAATTTTATAATCAGCTTTTTCCAAAACCTCTTTGAGTCCAAATTCAATTTCCCTTTTGTCTCTTTCCATTAAATCATTTGTAGCTTTAGGATCGTCGCTGCGCCCTCTCTTAGAAAGCCTTTTGAACCGTTCTTCCTTATTTATATGAATGGAGATTATTGGAAATTTCCAACTTTTTCGAAAAACTTTAACCTCATCAATAGATCTTACGCCATCCACAAATATTATTTCATTATTTAATTTTTTAATTAATTCGACACATTTTTCGGCAATAATTTCAGGGCCACCTTTTTCACGTAATTCTTTAGCTATTTTTCCTAAATCATCATCGATTGGTTTAATATTTCTTCGTTTTGCTTCGTTCCGGACCACATCCCCCATAGTAACTATAATACCTAAATCGCTGATTGCCTCTATTGCAGTCGATTTACCGGAACCCGGAAGTCCACAAAATCCTATAACTTTCATTTTCAAAATCCCAATGTAAAAAATAATTTATAGAATTTATATAAGTCTTTTTTTAAATTTAAAATTAAAAATTATGTAAAAAAAATTAAAAATCAATAAAACATAATAATTATATTCAACAAACAGTAATGAATTACGCTTATGTCAGAAAAAAAAAAGAAGGAAAAAGAGGGGAAAACTAATAGCGTTGATAATCTTTTTAAAAAAATAAGTTCAATTGATGATTCTATATTTACTAAAAAAAAAAAAAGTAAAAATGTAGAAAGTATATATGAAAAGATAAGTTCAATAAAAAAAGCATCAATATCCAGACATGAAATTCATAGTCCTATTAATGCTCCTGTCTTTCTAACCTGTAAAGCTTATAAAAGGATGGTTGGATACGCCAATAGATATGCAAACGAGCGTATAGAAAGTAGAAAATGGAAAGAAGTTTATGGGATATTAATAGGAATGATTATAGAAAATCGACTCGTTGTCGTTAAAGACGCTATTCCAGTTTGCGTAGGCGGAAGAAGTGGAGTAGAGTTAAAGCCCATTCATTACGTTGATCTATCCGAAATTGAGGCTTCAGTCTATGAAAGAGCAATTGAAGACAAAAACACAGATTTTATTATTGGCTGGTGGCATACTCACCCTGGATTTGGTTATTTTTTGTCGAATGTTGATAAATTAACAACTTTGGGATTTCAAGTCCCAAATCCTTTTGCCGTTGGATTAATTTTCGATCACAGTAAAGCACAAGTAGATTCTTTAGGGGTGGCCGCTTTAAGATTAAGAAACCCAAAAAGAGGGATATTAACCAAAGATATTAGAGTGAAGTTAATTTTCGACAAGGATATAAAAATTAATAATGAAAAAATTAATAATTTATTTGGAAAAATTAATAATAACATGGATAAGGTCTTAAAAGAGCTTAATTATATTCAAAATATCTTAAATAATCGGTTATTAGCATATCTTCAGAAAGAGTATGGTCTACTTTTAATACCGAAAAAAAATATTGATGTTCCGGAGAATGAGGAAGAGAAAAAAGAAAAATATGTGCGCTATGTATGGGGGCTTGAATTTCAGAAAACAACCTATCGGAAACCAAAATTTAGGAAGAAAATTGAAACTGAAATAGAGAAATCAAAAGAAAAATTAAAGGAATTAACGAATAAAAACGATATAGAGCTTTTTAATTTTCGGCAAAAGGAATTATCGTCAAAAATTAAAAATATGCTTTTAAGACCAAACAAGTTGTATTATCGTATAATTGAGGATTTTATTAAACGAATTGACGTTATTAATCCTTACTACGATTATTTAGATTCTGATGAGAGAAAGATAATTGAAAATTTCGAACGACGATTAAATAACTATTACGAAATTTTAGATCGACTTAATGAAAGTGCTGAATTAAATTTAGAACTTCTTAACGATATTGAAAAGATAAATATAAATAGTTATTAGAAATCTGAACTTTTCGCGAATTTCAGAATCTCGTAGTTTAATATTCGTAATTTTTGAAATAAAATCTGTAAGAATATAAGTATCATGTTATGAAAAAAAAGTACCTTAATTTTTTTTAATGAATTTAAATAGTTTAAAATCGAAAACATTATATAAATCATATTAAGTTAAACTTTTTATAATAGGGTTTATATAAATTTATTATATAACTTCTTTTATTCAAATAGATTAATGATTTTTAATGATTTTTCATGGCTAATGAAACAACAATTTTTATAAGAAATAGAAAGGACAAAGACAGGCTCATAAAGGATGCGATTTTTGCTTTTTCTGGTGGTAGAAAATCCCTATTAATCAAAGGTGAGGGAGAAGAAATTTCAACTGCAGTAGAAGTTGCAGAAATTCTCAAAAATCGGATGTATCCCGGAATTGAAATAGGAAATATATCTTTAGGTAGCAGACCTTATTACGATAGGAGACATATAGCCAATAACAATAGAAATAATAAAAATCGATTTAAAAAAGATATAATTTCAAAAATTGAAATTACGCTACAAACGAAATATTTATAGTAAATCTTTATAGTAAATATATGACATTCGAGAAATTAGGTCCTTTAATAAAAGAGAACCGAACGGAAGCTGTTTTTGAAGTGTGTCAGAATTACATTTACAAACAATAAAGGAAATCCTATATATTAAAAATAGTACGAGAAAAAAAATGACTGAAATTTTTAAACATCTTGGTCAATTGGTTAAGGAAGTAAGAACAACTGCAGTATGCGAAAAATGCCAAAATTATATCTACAAAAGATTTTACGAGAAAAAGACGATTTTTATATGCAAAAATTGTTATAATAACAACAACAAAAAATTATAATTATATTCGTTCTTAAGCTACTTTCTTATAATCTTTAAGGTTACTATGTTGTTCTAATAAATTTGTAAAATTCTAAATTTTTTTAGTAAAATGAATCTTCAAGAAGCTAAAAAATTGCTAGATGAAAAGTTTAGTTATAATGCTGATTTTATCGGTGAAGTTATTGAAAGTCTAAATATGGATAAAAATGCAAGAATTTTAGAGATTGGAACAGGTCAAGGATTTATGGCAATTAATCTCGCGTTGCATGGCTATCATGTTATAACAGGTGAACCGGAAGAAGATATATGGGCAGATTGGCGTACTGAAGTAAAGAAAGTTAATGTGGAGAATTTAATTGAATTTAAACCTTTAAGGGCTGAAAATTTGCCTTTTGAAGATTCATATTTCGATGCTATATTTCTTTACGTTTCTTTTCACCACATTTCCGATAAACTTAGTACTTTAAAGGAATGTATTCGAGTAATTAAAAAACAAGGGTTGGTAGTAATTTTTGAATTAACACCCAAGGGAATTGAAGAAGTAAGGAAGAGCATTCCATCTCACCCTGATGCCGTTGATCCTCGAAATTATTCCTCTAATTTGCCATTATCAATAAAAATGATCGAAAATCCCGTTATTAATGCTTATATTTTCAAAAGAAAAGAGTAATTTGAAAATTTTTTATCCTAAATTTTAATAACAAAAAATAGAAATAATTTTAATTTATTGAGTAATTTTAGAAATTCTAATACACGAAAATTTAAAAAAGAATATGACAATGAAACTATCAATTATAGGCGACTTTAATCCAAATTCTGAAACTCATATGGCTACTAATGAGGCAATTATACACTCAAAAAACCTGCTTCAATGTGATTTGGATTCATATTGGGTTGATACCCAGGATATTACCGAAGATACATTTGACCAATTCAACGGTTTTTTAATTGCACCAGGTGGTCCTTACAACAATATGGAAAATGTTATCGATGCTATTCTGTATGCGAGAGAAAATAATATACCCTGTTTAGGAACGTGCAGTGGTTTTCAACACATGCTCATATAGTATGCCCGATATATTCTCGGTTTCAAAAATGCTCAACATGAGGAATATAACCAAAATTCATCAGAGTTATTTATTACCAAGCTATCATGTTCTTTAAAAGGGCGGAATATGGAGCTTAATTTGGTTCCAGGTTCGAAAGTTGCATATCTTTATGGTAAAAATCAGGTTATAGAAAAGTATTATTGCAATTTTGGGGTAAATCGTGATTATATCCAGGTGATAAAAAACGGGCCAATTAATAGTGTAGGTTCAGATTATGAGGGTGAGATCCGAGTTATAGAGTATCCTGATCATGCATTTTTCATCGGCACTCTTTATGTTCCACAAGTATTATCAACCAACAATACTCCACACCCATTAGTGACGGATTTTATCGAAACAATAATCAATAGGCCTTACTAGTAAATTTATTCACTCAAAATTTAAAATTTAAATCAGAGAAAAAATGGACATAGCCTTTTTTAATCGAAAATTGGTGAACAAGTAGCAAGAAATAGAATTGGAAAAAGTAATATTTTTTTACAGTATTAAAAAGTTTTAATTTCGCTTCTTTTTTAAATTCGCAAGAAATTTATTCCAATCAAAAGCCATAATAAAATACATTATGGTAATAGTTGCTAAGAGCATTATAGATTCTGAAATAACGCTTGAGATATCATCAAATTCCATACCTGATGCCGTAAAACCTAAAATTATTAATATAGGAAGTAATACATAAATGGCAGTAGTAACATTTTTCCCCGCCCACCCATAAAGAAGACATTTATAAAAATTAAATTTTTTTTCTGACATGCCTAATGCTATCCAAAGAGGATCGTCTGGAATTTTTCAATTAATCTTCTAAATTTAACTTTGAAATTCCATATTTTATGAAAATTTGATTCAGTCATATTTTATTTAAAGATTAATACTCAAATTTTATTAAAATAAATAACAATAAGTAATCAAAAATAAAAAGCGAAACTCAATTAAAATGAATTCTAAACCTGTAAATCAAGTTCCTTCTACGGATGTTAGAAAGTATAAAATATTATTAGAGAACTATAATACAAAGACTAAAAATTACGAACTTGGTAAGCAAGAAATATTTCGTATATCTTTACTTAATTTAAAAAGCTTGTTAAAAGAAATTCCGTTTGAATTTGCGTGGTTCCCTGTGCGTATCATAACTGATAACTTTATTATTACTAAAGAATCAAGTGAAGAATGTAAATTTATTAGTAATAACCGTTTGTATGAATATGAAAGTTCTAAAATTCTTATCAATAAGATTGAATCAGAATTAGAAAAAAGGGATAAGAAAGAGCAAGAGATTTCAAAATCACCAAAATATCGAAGCCTTTTATCAGATTTAGATAAATCAATTTTTCTTTTTTTACTACCAATATTCAGTATAATTATATTTGGATTAATTGAAAATATCTTCATATTAAGCATTACAATTTGGGCTACAATATTTAATATCTATAGTATTGGATTTTTTATTGATAGTTGCTTAAAACTAAAGAAAAATCCTCAAAAGATAAAAATTGAATATGCTAATCTTTTTATAAATATGTTCGATACAGAAAATAAAACACATCTCTTAATTCTCTTATCTATGCTCTATCTAACTACATTTAATATTTTATTGTATACGATATATTTCGCATCTGAACCCTTTTTTTATCATTTCTTTCTCATTTTTTTTATCGTTAATGTTCTTTTTGATATATTTGCCTTATTTTTCATGTGTATATCTCTAAGAAGAATAGTGAATTTAATTAAAGAGAGGAAAAGTCTTATAATTCAATCACTATTTCAATATATTCAAATGCATGCCGATACATGGGACGCTAAAAACTTCTTTTATCAGCAAATTTCAGAATTAGAAAAAAAGCCTAATGTTTCTTTTGGATTGTTTCCAAAAATGTTAGCGTTATTTACAGTTATTATAACGATTACACCCCTTTTATTCCAATATTAGAATAAAAAGAATAAACTATCCATAAAAAATTTGAACTCATGGCAAAAAAAGAAAAAAACTTAGAAACCAATGTAGAGAAAGAAGATGTAAGAGAAACCTTAACAGTAATTCTTGACACTTTCGTTAAGATTATTGATTATAATGAACTTGATTTAATGTTAAGGTTTTAATTTAATTACATTTTTATCGTTCAAAGATTTTAGTAGATATTATTTTTTTGTTTGTTATAATTAAGATTTTTATAATTATTGCATTTTTAATCGAAATAATTTAAAACACCAAAAATTTGCCAGAGTATCGATTAAAATTAAAAATTATAATCGTTAATAATCCAATCAATATATTAAAATATTCTAAAATAATTAAATTATTTAGGAAATTTTATTATTAATCATCTATGTATACATAATCTAAAATAATATAAACCACTAAATACGATTTAGATAAATTAATGATTTACGGTATGATAAAACATTGCATAAATTATATACCAGAAAAAAAATAATTTAAAAAATATAAAGAAAGAAAACAAATTAAAAGTTAAAATGGATAAAGTCAATATCTTACACTTATCTGATTTACATTTTGACATTGAAAAAACAAAAAATATTTCAAAAGCAGCAGTAGAAAAAAGAGAAGAAACTATCAAAGGATTATTACGGTCAATTGAAAATATTGATGACATGTGGAAACCAGATATTATAGTAATATCAGGCGATATTGGATTTGCAGGAAAAGAAAGTGATTATAGTGAAGCATGGAATTGGATTCAAAAAATTCTAAAAACTCTTAAATTAGGTTCAGAGAGAATCATCTTATGTGCTGGTAATCACGATAGAAATTTAACTGCTTTAAATGTTAAGGGAGCACCTCAAGATCCATTAATAGCCGATAATGATTTAGAAGAAGAGACTATTGATAATATGATTATTCCTTTTGATAATTTCATTAAATTTAATAAAAACAACAATATTCCTCCATTATCTTTTAATAATCGAGATAATTATCTTATTGGAGTAAGAGAACTCTTAAACTTGGAATTTATTGTCTTAAATTCAGCTTGGTTTTCTCTTGGGGGAGATAAAGACGAAAAAAAAATGTATATAGGGTTGCCTCACATTAGAAATATGAAAATATCGTCTAAAATAGTAGATGAAAGCGAGATCATCCCTAAATCAATGAAGATTGCTGTTTTACATCATCCTCCTGAGTGGTTAAATCAAAGTGAATTAGATAGTTATGAGAATAGACGCCCACCTGCTTATGCTCAATTAACAGAAATTTGTGATATTATCCTTTCTGGACATACACATAGTGAAATAATTTTTGCACCAGATAAAAAATATGCTAAATCATGGCTTTTTAAGGTTGGTGCTATCTACCTAAAGCAAGATTATCGAAATAATTGTGAAATACTAAAAATAGATATAAAAAGAAAATTAATTAAGAGGTTAAAATTATATTATGAGCCTAGCGAAACAAAATGGAAAAAAGAATTTGATGATAAAACTTACAATATAAGAGAAACCAAACATTTAAATGAAATCTTAGAAGAAAATGAGAAATTGTTTGCTTTAATAGAAAAATATAGTAATTCTGAGTTAGGTTTCATTAAAAAAGAATATAAATTTATGCACCTCTTTTTAAACGATTTAAATAACCTTTTAGATGGTATATTTTCGATTTTAAAAGAAATCTTTTTTTTTAATGCATGGAAGATTGGTTTGGTTTATTATACATACAACAAAAATAGTTATGGATATGCTCTTTTTCCAATTCCACTAAACAAAAATGATACATTAATTAAGAGTGGAAATAAACAATTATGGAAAGAATTAGTTCAAATTGGTTTAGGATT
The DNA here is from genome assembly GCA_030605085.1 of Promethearchaeota archaeon. The sequence continues at coordinate 20,001 of JAUWBH010000070.1, forward strand.
TATATATTATGATAATAACATGATTATGGCAAATAATCCTCGTGAATTTGCTCGTAAAATTATTTATGATCAGTTAATTAAAATTTTAGATAATAAATTATTAAATCATCAATGTAATCTTCTTTTAGCTCAGGAATTCATCATCGCATTTATTGACGAATTTTCGAATCAATTAGGTCTAGAAAAAAAGTTCGAGTATTCTTTTGAAGAAATTTATAATGCATTTTTTAGATATTTTCCTATTTGGATTGATGAGGTAATGAAATTATTAATTTTAAAAGAGAAACTTGGAATTAAAAGTATTAATGACTGTTATCAATGGAAACCCTTTATTGATCCAGCATTTTTTGAAATTTTTCTTTCTATAGAGGAAAGAGACTCAATTAAGAAAAATATAGAAGTGAGAATAAAAAATAACGAAATTAATATCCAAAAATTTGTAGTTGGTCATAGAGACTTTTCATTTAAGGATTTTGAAAAATTTTTAAATTATTTAAAAAATAATAATATTAATAGTATCATTAGACCATATATGAAAAAAGGGTATACAGGAGTAAAGAAAAGTCATTATATTTACGAAGAATATTCCACAAATGACATTAAATCAAATGTAATGAAATTCTTTAATAATTTTCCTGAAGTATATATGGATCTAATAAAAAAAAATTTTCCAATACTCATTAAAGATTTTGATTTTTTTAAAGGAGCATCAAAAATTATAGTTATCTTTGATATTAAAGATAGATTTGATGATATGTTTTCCCCCCTTAGCATTGATCTTTTTTATTTGAAAAATGTAAATGATAAATCTAAATCTATTGAGATATTATCAAAAAATTCACCAGAAAGTAAAAATTTTGATAATAAAAATCAATTTGATAAAGTAATATATAAAGGCAAAGAGTATGAAATAATCGATGGTTTTTGTAGTAGATTTAACACGATATTTGAAGAGACGCCTATGTTAAATTATTGTTATGAATTAATAAGAAATTTTCTGGATGATTATTTCTCAGAAACACTTGAATGGTATGAATCTATGATAAATCAACTAATTTCAAAAGTCAGAAGTAATGGAGACAGTGAAAATGAAAAAATCAGCAATAAGAAAAAAAATAATAAGAAAAAAAAGATAATCATCGAAGGGATCTTAGAAAAGAATGTCTTGGATCTTAAGAAGAATGTGAGTATTTTAACAATTAGGGCTGCCAATGCAAAATATAAAGTTATAATTGATACTAAGAAATGTGGAATGTTACAGGTTGGAGAGCTTATAAAAATAACAGATTATATCAAATTATACAAATTGGAATAAAATTGATGTTCGCGCGTTAAAGTTAACTACCTACTAGTGCAGCAGGTTTTTTTTGTTATCTACCAATTATGCTTGGACTTAAAAAAGTTAGGTGAACATATTGTGTTGATAAGGCAATCCGCGCGATGCTATGGTAGCACGATCCACCTTGACAACTTGGCTTTTTTTGGAAATTAAACTTCTTTTCCGACATGCCTAATGATCCATAGAGGGTCGTCTGGAATTTCATTAAATTTAACAACAATAGAAGGTTCTATAATATTATAAAATAATAAACAAAACAGTATGGCATTCAATAAAAATCTCGTATATACATTTATGTTTTTCTACTTAGCCATAGTAATTTATTTATTACTATTCTTTCTCGTCAACGAAGTTAGGGAAGGTATTATAAGTTTTAGAGAAAACTTAATATTCATTACTCACGGTAATAATTATATCTGGGCTCTATTGATTGCATTTATAATATGTCTATTAGGTTCGGCATCTATTGGCATACCAATACCTTTTCCTTTTGTCTTGTTTACATTAAGTAACTCTGTTAAAATAAAATATTTAAATAAAGGTCTTATGATGGAGCAAATTTTAATTTCTAGTGAATTTTGGTTGGAAATAATGGGCATCGCGATTATAGGGGGATTGGGGTGTATTATTGGAGAATATACAAGTTTCTTTCTTGGTAAAGAAACAAGAAAAATTGCTGAGAAAGGTGATTTTCAATCCCTTAAAAATATTAAGGGATTTGGAAGATTATTTCTAAATAATCCGAAAAAAATTAAACTTTATACCTTTTTAATGGCGGCAACTCCGTTTCCAGATGATTTGATTATGTTTAGCGTCTCGTTGTATAATCCTAAATTTAAATTTAGAAGTATCTTATTATATGGATGGATGGGAAAAACTGTAACAACGACATTTTATTGCACTCTAGGAATTTTAATAGATCTAGGATTGGAAATATTTGAAATAGAAACAAATATAGTATCAAATATAGTATCTGAAGCGATAATGCTCTTAGTTACTATCACCATAATGTTTTTTATCTTAGGATTTGACTGGAATAAATACATAGAAAACAAGTATAGAGAAAAAAGCAATGATAATTTTAATTAAATAAACTTAAATATTAAATAAATTAAAAGCATAATTAAACCAGAAAAGTTCTATATTCAAAGATTTTAGGAATTTTAATACATTCTTTAAAACTTCTAAGGGTTCAAATATCCAAATTCTATCTTTATTAAAGATTAAACATCTGACCTCTTTTAGATTAAATCGTTTTTTTATGACTAAAGCATAAATAGTTATTTGAGGAATAGAGTGAAAGAAACTTCTGGGTTTATAATCGGCTACAATAACTATGTCTTCTGAAATATCTAATAAGTCAATATGACCTGTTAAAAATGAATTATTATATTTAATCCAAATCGGGATTTCTATACCTACGGAATTATTATTATGCTCTAGCAGATTTTGCAAAACTGAAGTGTGATCTGGCTGCCCATGTCCGAGAATATCCTTTTTTTTATAATTTTTCGGATGAGAAAGTTCAGTATATACATTTGAAGTCCTTATTTCCTGTATATACCCTTTATCACATCTATATAATCCTTCTTTAAAATCCACATCGTCTTTCACATAAGTCTGTTCGAATTGTAATCTCTGTTTATATCTTACCCTTTTTATTTTAAACTTAGAAATACGAGGAAGTGAAGTGCCTTTTTCACGAGCCTTCTTAATGTTGAGGATTATATGGCTAGGAAATCCTTGTTCTTTATAAACAGTCAATAAATGAGCTCTTATATTTTTAAAAATCTTCAATTTTTCTAAACGATTTATTTTTGGTGGTATTGTACCAATATATGGAAAGTAGGCATCGGTCTCTTTTGCAATTATATCAAAACCTAATTCTGCTAATATATCATTATAATATACCGAATCTTTGACATACCTTGCATTTCTCTTAGATATCATACTATAATAAAAAGAAAAATCCTTTCTTATATCTAAAAACAGAGGAACTTTATCAAGTGGGATCCCATATTCGGATCTCATAAATGGAAATATTTCATGTTTAAATATAAAAGCAATAATTTTGAGAAAATCTTCATTTGTTAAATATTTTGTTAGTGTCGACAGTGTTTTCTCAAAATTAAGCCTAGTTAAATTCTTTAAGGACGCTTTTATGAAATCATTTATTACCAAATATTTCTTGTTTTCGTCTAACAAAATTGACGACACAAACACTATAACAGGTGCTAAAGAAATGCTAAAACCAGAAAATCGTTGCCCTATTTTTGGACGTGACCACCATTTTTTATAAATTAAATTAAGCAAAATATCTGATTTCTTTTGACAATCAAAAGAAAAGCGAAATTCTTTAATTAATATATTAATGAACTTTTCTAATAAATTATAAGATAATTTTTTGTAAAATTGTTTGAATTTTTTCCCTTGTTTTTCAATATTGTCCTTATGTACACTAATTAAATTACCAATTTCTTCCATAATTGGATATAAATTGTTATCTTTCTGAAATTCAAAAAAAACTATGCCTAAATAGATAATAATACCAGATATGCTTTTAATCTCTTTAGGTTGTATATTATATTCATCATTTTTTAGGTATTCTACTATTTGTAAAGCAAAATCAAAGCATTCACTTGTTAGATTGAGTTTCTTGTTGACATATTCAATGCAATAAATTATTTTTTCAAAATTAGTGCTTTTAATTAAAAGTTTTAACTCAAATAGATTTAAATTATACTTCTCATAATCCTTTAAAAGTAATTTTAAATAAGGGTAAAAATACTTAATTGCATTATATACTGAGGATTCGCTTGACTTTTCTTTTTTACATAAAGTTTCTAAAGGTAAAACAAAATTATAACATACTATAGAACTTATATGAGTAATAGTCAAAGCAATAATTTTGCTTGATATACCATTCATCTTATTTTTGCGAATTAATGTAAGTAGTTCGAATGCAAAAGACTTGCAGTCGATAGGAAAATCATATTTTTTGGCTAATTCATCTAGATAATCTTCTCTGTTAAGGGATATCACATCAGATTGTTTCTTGAGCTCTTTTATATATCTTGATTTCAAATGTTTATGAAATGTACTTACAATTGAATTCTTATCAATTCCCGTAATTTTAGCGATTTCAGTAGCTTTTATCTTATTAAATTCTTTCCTAATTCTAGGGATTAAATATACAATAGAAGCAGAAAAATATATTGGGATAGAGCTGGAACTAACTGAAATCTTTTTCTCAGATTCAGAATCAAAAAGTGCTTCTACAATATGATTGGATATCTCAATAAAGTGTTCTTTTTCCTCAAAATCCATATAATCTAATTTTTGGATAATAGTTCTAATATTATCCATTACCAATAAATCAAAGGAAATACCATAATATTCATAAAGAAGTTTATATAACTCACTCACATTTCTGCTAAATGTTTTTTTATTTTTTTTATTGGTATCCATAATTAGGTCGTATATATTATTATGTGATATTGGTTTATTTCCATACATACCATTTAAAAAATAAAAAATAGCTCCTCCTAGCTCATAAGGACTATATTTGATAGGAATCTGAATCCTTGTGTTGTTAATTAAAAAATCCTTAAATATTTTAGAGGATTTTTCTAGAAATTCTAGGTTTTGTGGTTTTCCGTCATAGAATTCGTCCATTAATGAATTAAAAAAAGAAGTATCCTGCTTAATTGAATCCTTCTCTTCATTAAATTTATGTTTTCCTACTATTTGATTTTTTACAACAGATTCTCTAGAATCTGAAATATTCACGTAATTTTTAACAAATAGCTCATATTTCTTACCCAATAACGATTTCAATTCTTCAGAAGGAAGTTTGCTTAGTATATGTCTTAATTCTTCTTTATCTTCTTCTGTAAGGTGCTCTTTTTGGATAATCTTTATTAGTTTAGATTTTTCATTTATGCTAACCATTGTACTTTTATATAGATTTTCCCTTAAAATCTCCTTGAATATTTTTACATCAGAGTTTTGTTCGTTTAAAACCTCTTGTAAGAAAGTCTCATTTATAATTGACTCATCAATATGGTTTTCTATATTTAATTGGATCTCTCCTTGTTTTTTTCCTTTTAATCGATCTGAATTTAAATAACGCTTTAACATTAGTCTTTTCACACCTCTATCGTAGTCCCAACCCCATTTAACGTAATTCTCTGTATGTTTTTGAAAAGAATTTCCGAAAATTAGGATTAGATCTTTTGTATCGAGTTTAATCAGAATGCTTATTAGTTGTTTTTTATCTTCTTCATTAATGTCCTTTTTTTTGATTATTTTCAGTAAAAGAGCTTTTCCTTCTTCGCTAATTGTCTTAAATTTTTCTAAATTCTCCTTTAAAAACTCCTTCCAATTCTTATCCGAATCAATTTTCTCTTCAGATCCTTTTAACTGTTTTAATTTTTGAGCAAGATGTTTCGGAAATTTTTCTCTTTCCGCAAGAATTTGATTCATATACCAAATGTAATTTTTATCGTAAAATTTAATAAAATAGAACAAGTTTCTAAACAACTCCTTTTGTTCAGGACTAACCTTTTCTAAAATTTTTAGTAAATTAAACAATTCTATTGATTCTGCCATCGAAATTGTATTTCTTTCGTATTTCTGTATCAAAAAGATTATCCTTTTTCTATCCCTTCTTAATTGGCTAAAAAGATTAACTAAGTTAATTAATTCCTGCTTTTCATTTTCAGAAAGTTCTCCAGATTCGTTAATCCATTTTAGTAACAATAGTTTCCATTTTTCTTGACTTTCTTTTCTCTTCTTTAACACTTCTTTGTTTTTGTTCTCAAACCATTTTTTAAATGCTTTTGTTTCTTTCTTAGCGTAAAGCGGTCTTTTACCTGTTTCTTGATGGAAGGAGTTGTAAAGCCTTAGCTTTATTTTCTCTGTCTTATCTTTAAGTTCCTTTCCAGACTCTTGCTTGGTCTCCCGCTCTATTTCCGATTCGACTTTTTGTTCGAATTCTCGTTCCATTTCTATGTCTATTTCGTTCACAATCTCTTGTTCGATCTCTAATTCTTTCTCTAAATCTACTTCTTGTTCGACTTTTTGTTTTACTTCGGAATCAATTTCGTTCACAATCTCTTGTTCGATCTTATATTCTTTCTCTGACTCCACTTCATGTTCAATTTCTTGTTCTACCTTACAATCAATTTTTTTACCAATTTCTTGTTCGATCTCAAAATCATTCTCTAATTCGACTTCTCGTTCCATTTCTTGGTCGACTTTTTGCTTTTTTTCTCTTTTAGTTTCTTGCTCAATGTTTTCATCTAATTCTATTTCGAAATCCCTCTCAATTTCTTGCTTTTCTTCTTGTTTTATTTCTTGATCCACTTCTTGGTTAATTTCATTGTTCGTTTCTTGATTTAAATCTTCCTTTACTTCTTGTTCAATTTCTTTCCCGTCTTCTTGCTCGATCTCTTGTTTTGTTTCT
>JAUWBH010000160.1 GCA_030605085.1 Promethearchaeota archaeon
TAATTTTCAGGACACAAAAAGAATTAAAAAATTAACGTTAAAACGGAACAATAAAATAACTACTTTATTTCATAGAATTTCACGGTTCGTTGTAGATTATTGCGTTCAAAACGACATTGGAACAATTGTAATTGGATGTAATCAAGGTTGGAAGCAAAAAATAAACATAGGAAAAATAAACAACCAGAATTTCGTTCAAATTCCTTTTCATAAATTACTACAACAAATCAAATATAAATCTGAATTAGTAGGAATACAATTAGAAACGGATGACGAGTCTTACACTTCTAAATGTAGTTTTCTAGACAATGAAGAAATCAAAAAACACGATAAGTATCTAGGCAAACGAATAAGGCGAGTGTTATTTCGAGCTTCAAATGGAACGATTATTAACGCCGACGTGAACGCGGCGTATAACATCCTGAAAAAAGCATTCCCAAATTCCGTAAAGGTTGATGGGATAGAGGCGTTCGGACTAATGCCACAAGTAATTCAACACAATATTGTTGATAATATTATTTGAAATAATTTGAATATCTTTTTATTCATTTTGATAGTCTTATTACAATTGATTGATACTAAATAAATTAAATTTTTTACGCCTTATTACTTTAAGAATTTTTATTTTAAACCATGATTCATTATCCTTAAAAATGAAAAGATTACTGAATTCTCTTGAAAATCTCAAAATCACAGAAATTAAAAATTTAATTAAGATTCGTTTGAACGAATTCGCTGAGATTAAAAAAGAATCGGAGGATATAATTTTTCAAGAGCTCTGTTTTTGTATAATGACTGCTAATTGTAATGCTGAAAAATGTATTGAAGTTCATAAAGCGATAGGTGATGATTTCGTAAAGCTAACGGAAGCACAGCTATCACATAAATTCAAAGAACTTGGCTATAGATTTCCAAATATTAGAGCGTCTTACATAATAAAATCAAGAGATTATAAAATTGAATTAAAAAATCTTATAAATTCAAATAAAGAGGATAATAAATTACGAGAATGGATTGTTAAAAACATAATAGGAATTGGTTATAAAGAAGCAAGTCATTTCCTTAGGAATATTGGGTATAAAAATTATGCGATTATAGATTTTCACGTTGTTGACATCTTGGTAAAGTATAACCTAATTGAAAGACCGAAAACAATGACAAAAAAGAAATACTTAGAAATCGAAAATTTGCTAAAATACATTGCAGATAACTTAAATCTTAGTTTAGCTGAATTAGATTTATATTTATGGTATATGGAAACCGGAAAAGTTTTAAAATAAAATAATTGAAAACTCTGGAAATCTTTTGATTTAAAGATCTAAAAAAATTTTTATTTTCCGCTTTTTAGGAAATTTCCTATTGGAATATTTGCTTTAAGTTCAGAATTCTGCAGAATTTTCTTAAGCTGTTCTGTTCCTTTATCATTTAATACTATGTCTAGAAAATTATGATACAAAACAATAATATTATCAATAGCTAATTTGAAATAAATATCATCTTCAGAAGGAGAGATTATTTTTAGAATTTCGTATAATCCCTTGATTGATTTTCTTACATTTTCAAAATTTTTTTCTACATTTTTCGTTGAATCGATTACTTGACTTATTTTCTTCATTTCCTATAAATCACCTTAAGTAAATAAAAAATTCGGAGCTTTTAAATTATAGTTAATTAATTTAATTTTGTTACATCATTACGAAATAATTGTTGGATAAATATGAAATAATTTTTGAACACAATTACGAAAAGCACATTTTATTAATTATAATGACATAAATATATATTAAATAAAACTTCAACATCATAGTAAGATACATGCAGAAATACGCAATAATGTTCTTGGTTAAAGAGGGAGGGACAATTGAACCTGTTAAATACGATATCGAAAGCCTTCAAGCAGAGAGTTCAATAATCTTACTTGAGGAATCTACTCCCGCAATTTTTTTATGGCATGGTAAAAAACAAGGTCTAGTTGCCCGTAGAATTGCTCTTAGGCAAGCTGAAGCGCTTAAAGGACATGGATATATAATTGGAGATACTATAATTGGGAGAGGTGTAAAAACGGTAAAAGAAATAGATCCAAGAAAAATTGGCAAAGATCCAGAGACTGATAAAATAAACGAAGAATTTCAAAAAATATTGAATAGAAAATATAAAAGTTTGGGTGACTTTGTTGCTGTTTTTGAAACAAACGAATCTGAAATCGTCAAAATGGAATCTCAAGTGAATTTACTACCAGAAATTAAGCCCGCACCTAAAGATATTGCTATAGCAAAAGTTACGCAAATTGAATCACTAATAATAGCTGAAAAGCCATCGAAAAAAATTTCAGAAAAACCTTCTGTAGAACCTATTTTTCCTCCCGAGAAGTTAGAATTTACATCTAAATTAGACGCAACCAAGATTATAGAACATTTAGACACAATTGAGAATAAATTAGATGCTATGATAAAACATTTCCATAATTTTAAAAAAAATTTTAAGAAATGAATACTATTAGAGTAGTTGTTCAAAACTAAAAGGACTTTTTTTTTATTTTCTCTTTAATAATAAAACATAATCCTAATAAATATTTTATAAATATAAAAAAAAATTAAATTGAAAATTAAATTAAGAAATACCAAAAAGGATAATCCATAAAATAAAAAATAAAATCCATAAAACTATTGCTATTATACCTAACACTATTCCTATAATTGATAGAGTAGTTTTATCTTCGTTTTTTAGCCCTACTACTCCGAATAACATAGCTAATGGGCCAAGGACTATTCCTGCAAAAAAACATAAAATACCCAATATCCCACAGGCCAATGCAAACCCACCAAAAGTCTTTCCCATTTTTATCAACCATTTTTGTCTATTTTATTTTTCAAAACCTTTAGAAAATTAATTTTTAGAAAATCTACTAGTATTAATTGATTAATAAGTAGAGGATATTTATGTTTATGGTTTTTTAAAATTAGCAGTTAAGACCTTTATGAGTTTAAGATTTTTCAATCTTTAATAAAATCTCATCAAAAGTATAATATGTTTAAAACGATTTTTCTCTCTCCCATTGTTAATTAAGTTTACAAATAAACTTAATTTTTTAGATAAATTTTAAGCTTATTTGTGAGGTTTTTTTTTCAATTCTCTTTTTTCCAACAACTGATTGGATAAATCTTCGAGAAATATTAGAAAATTAAATAAATTATATTTTTCCATATTTGCACTAATGGTTTTAAAACCAGGACAATTACCCCAATCGAACGGTGTTTTACATTTATAACATGTCCCTATAATAGTTAAAGAATGGTATAAATTTAATATAGAAATTAAAATCATAAATACAATTAAGATAATGAGGGTATTTGTAGCCCTAGGATTAGGAAGGTTTCTTATCCATAGAAATAAAAATATAGCACCAATTCCAATTAACGCTTTCTGAATTATTTTTATAGTTTTAATTTTTGTTAATTTTAATGGACTCATTACGAAACTTCCAATAAAAATTAAGCTAAGGATTAAAACCCATTGAGGAGAAATTATGTCAAATATGTTTATAAAGTATCTAAATATGATTAGTGAGATAATTGCTACTGTATACCCCACAAAACAGCCTATACAAAATCCATATTTGCCTATATTAATTGTATGGCTTTTGCCAAAAACCTCACATTCTGGATGATGAGCTATTAATAGAGGTACAAAACACTTTCCATACAAGAAAAATTTACGTATCTTTCCACGCTTATCTTCGGTTGATTTAAACTGAGCTAAATTTTCTTCTTTTTCTTCCTTATCTGTTTTTTTAGAATCTAAAGAATTCAATTTTAAATATTAAATTTAAGATTTTTTTTCCTTTATAGTTTTTAATAATATTCTTATTATAATTAGATTTTTAATAAATTTATTTCGATGAAAGAAAAAGGAGAAATTTAATTTTGTTACGAATCGAATATCGGCTAAACTGCTGTTATACCTATAAATACGCTAAATATAAATAAGAAATAATATGATAAAAATAATTCCACATACAGAAGCAATAATTCCTAAAACTAATCCTACTATCGCAAGCGAAGTTTCATTGTCCCTATTTATCCCAATGATCCCAAAGATAATAGCTAATGGCCCAAAGAAGATCCCGCATAGCGGACAAAGTCCAATTATCACAAAGACTATTGAAAGGGTTCCAAAAGTATTTCCCATTTTATTCAAGTTTTTTTAAATATAGTTTTAATTCTTTTCTTAATTATATTTTATTTTTATGCTGACAAAATAAAATTAGTAAATAATATATATAAGTGTAATGCCTTTTTTAAACTTTAATTAACTTTGACATTTATCAGTAGTTTTATACACTATTTACATCCATTATTAATTACCACATTATATTTTGGATTATTTACATTAGGATTATAGCGTTTAGTTTCTTTATTTTAAATTAAAAAGACTGTTTAATTTTTTTTAGTTTATTAATTATTATTCATTAAATTCTAAGTCAATAAATGTATCTTTTGTAAAAATTAAAAAAATAAAAAAGTAAAAAAATTATTGTTGTAGTTACAAAACTAAAACTCAAGTTATCGTCTATTTCCAAATTTAAATAATCTAAGATTCCAATAATAGTTGCTCCTAAAAGAGGGATTAATAAAAGCACTAAAAGAGTAACAACAAAAAACCTACTTAATATTATAAAAACGATAATCCCTGAAATAAAGGCCCCGATAATTCCAGCAAGTAATCCAATGTAAGTTTTTTTTGTGTCCCGAATATGCTTATATTTTCTTCCAATTGTTCTTCCAATTAAATTAGATGTTATATCTCCAAAAATGGCCATTGTCATTGAAGCACAAATAATCAATGGTCCTATTGGTTGAAATAAACCGTATAAAATGATTATTGAAAAACACCCTACAACCATAGATATCTGAGGGCCTAATCGCAAGTGATATATTTCTCTTTCTCTTAATATTTGATTAATTGATTTTAGAGGATATATCTTGAATCTTAAAATTCGTACAAAATCAGCGGTCAATAATCCAATTAAAGAAATACCTACTAAGAACACTACGAGATATTGTGTAAAGACCATTTTATCCTCTTCAATATTATAGATTGAATAAAAAATATCTGAAACAAATTTATGGGTAAATTTTAAAAGATATACAAATAGATTTTGAACTAAAAATCCAAGTGTAAAATAAAACAAAATTATTCCTAGTACAACTAAATGAGTCATTTTTCTATAAATATCGTATTTTAGCGACAATTCTTTTGGGGATTGAAGAGAAGGTTTAGATTCATTAAAAACTATTTTTCCTTTCTTAATTTTTCTTTTTTCGCTATAAACTAAAAAAAAAAAACACGGGCAAAAATATTACGATAAATAATAACATTAAAACGTCGAATGGAAAAACAATAAAATTGAAATAACTAAATAGAAGTAAATTAATTGTAATTGATACTATCAAAACTAATGATATTGTAAGATTGTTTACAAAAGCACCTCTCTCCCCTCTTTTAATCGCAAAATAGGCTACGTACAATAATATAAATCCGTATAAATAAAAAAAACATACAATAATAAAAGAAATTATGTTCAACAATTACCAAATCCAAGTAATTATAATTAGTTAAATTTTGCCTTAAATTTTAAGGTTTTCAATGAAAAAATTAAGAAAATCAAAAGAAATACACTATCAAAGGAAGTTAACCTCTAAATTCCCTTGAACTAAACCTTTTATCATCAAAATTTATTGTTATTTTGCGGTTTAAGTCTTAAACCTTCTGATTATTTAGAAAAATTTATAAGAATTTATAAAATTCCAAAATTTATGATAATCCTCAATCTTTCCTTTAGTAGAAAGACCAGCCCTAAGGTTATCAGGCTGTGCACTCGTCGCCGAGTTCAAGACATACCTCATTTGTAACGCTTTTTTCGTTACTTTGGAAGTCTTGAAGGAAGTTATCCAGCTGTGCTTGAAGAAACGAGAGAGTGTAATTAATTTTGGTTTTTTATAGAATTTTATGTATTTATAAATTTTTAACGAACAGTTGAAATAATATTAGAATCAAAAAAAAATAAAAAATAAATAACAAAAAAAAATTACTTATAATTAAATTTGATTTTATTTATACTTAAATATGTATATAACACAATTACTAATTAAACTAATGATAAGAATTAAAAAATGATTTTACAAACAGACTTTTGGTTAACATTTTGGATTATTTATGTTGTTTTTTGGTTTTCATTTTGTCTTACTGGTATAGCCTTCGCTGTATGGGTTTTTAAAGATGCAAGAAAACGCAAAAACGCACATGCTAATGCGTGGCTCCTTATTGTTTTACTTATGGGTATTATAGGTTTTTTTATTTATAAAATTCTAATTAAAAGAAAAGACGACCTTTAAAAGATTTTATTAAATTAAACAATAGGCTTCAAAAATAAATTATATAGGTTTCGTCTATTCCTTCCTGATGTTAAATTTTTTTAATAGTATAGTAGTAAAAAAAATAGCCAATAATTTCAATAAAAAAGATATATTTTAACTCAATAAAATGTCCCAGTTAATTTGATTTTCAACTATCTCTAAAACTAAATGAATTTCATCCTCTTGGATTCCAGGTTTAATTCTCTCCATATTTCTTATAGTGGTATAAGTGTCGCTAGAGCTTAGTATTATAGGGATTCCTTTTTCGTTTGCAGCTGTTATAACACTAATGTCGGGTTGAATAAATCCTGTTAAAATTAAGCAAGAAACATCTTGATCTAAAGCTGCTAAAGCTAAATCTGCTCGGTCTCCCCCTGTTACTACTGCTGCCTTTTTTACTTGCCTAAAATATTTTAGCGCGGCTTGCGCATTCATAGCCCCAATAAGATAAGTTTCTACTCTATTATCTAATCCTGATGAGGCTGATTCATTAATAAATTCTCCTCCAATTGCTGCTTGAATTTCAGAAACTCTTGGGTTCCATAATTCCATGCTTTTTTCTATAATACCAATAATTGGAATCCCATATCTTTTAATATGATTCGCTTCTAATTCTTGTATTCTAGCAACATAGTCATAGTCAATTTTATTGAAGATAACGCCTTTAAAATTGACCCCTCTATAATCGAAATACTTTTTAGTAAAAAACAAGTTATCTATGCATTTGTCAGATGACTTTGTTTCAATATAAATTAAATCGTTAATTCCTAAAGTTTGGGCTATACTAAGATCGTCTAATCCTATTCTAATAAATTTTCTAATGCTTGGAGAACCTTCGATAATTACGTATTCTATATCGTCTTTAATTAATTCTTCGTAAGAGCGTTTTATTTTTTTCAGATGATCATCTTTTTGAGTTGCATCAACCAAGTCAACATAATAACAATCTGGTATTGATACAGGGCTTACAATATCGTACGGCTTTGTTGTTGTAAAAACAGTATTTAAAATAAATCCCACATCAGGATCAGCTTTATTTGAAAAAGCTCCTTTAGGTATGCCAATCGGTTTAAAATATGCTACTTTTTTGCCTTCTTTTTGTAGTTTTTGCATTATACCGATTGATAAAAGACTTTTCCCAACGCGTTCTCCGAGAGAACATAAAAAAATTGGTATAGTTTCTGCCATTTTTATTCCCGTTTTTTGTTGATGTTGTTTTTTTTTTTTAATTTTATTTTACTAATTTTTTAAAATTTTTTAATTAACGAGTTATAGTGATCTTTATATCTACAGCACTATAACCTTTTGTAAATGCTAAGAGCGGGTTGATATCTAATTCGACAATTTCTGGAAAATCGTTTACCAACTGATAAAGTTTTAATAATACATCGATTATTGCATAAATATCTGAAGAGCTTTCACCTCTTACTCCTTGTAATAAGCTGTATATCTTAGTTCTCTCGAGTGTTTTCCGGGCATCTTGTTCTGTAAATTTATAAGCTAAAGCGAAGGCAACATCTTTCATAAAGTTTGCGTAAATCCCTCCAGTTCCAATCATTAACATTGAACCAAATTCAGGATCCCTCGACATACCAATAATTAATTCGTTAACTTTTTTTTCCTTCTTAAAATCAATCATTTCTTGGACTTCTACACCATAAATTCGAGAGTTTTGAGGACCAAACTTTTTAACATTGTCAATAATTTGAATATAAGCTTCAAACGCTTGTTGGGGAGTTTCAATATTTAATGCTATTCCCCCCACATCAGTTTTATGAATTATGTGTGGACTTACTATCTTCATTACTGATTTTCCAATCTCATCTTGTAATTTCATTGCTTCTCTTGGAGTTCTTGCTAGTCTTGATTTTGGGGATATAATTCCATAGCATTCAAAAACTTCGCTTGTTTCATGGCTTAATAGTACAGTACGCTTGTCAGTTCTAACATTTTCAAATATTTCTTTAACCCTTCCTTTATTAACATCAAATTTTGGAATTTCTCTCTCGTCTAAAGGAACAGATTTTAAATATTCTCCATATTTTATTAAAGTTTTAAGGGAACGAGCCGCTCTATCTGGAAAATGATAGCAGGGAATATGATTTTGTTTTAAATAATCTCTCCCTTTCGCTATTGATTTTTCTCCGATAAATGAACATACAATTGGTTTTGATTTCACTTTTAGATGCTCAGTTGATATTCTATGGATGAGTTTTGCAACCTCTGTCGGTTTAGTTTGAGCTTGAGGTGTGACAATGATTAAGGCTCCTTCAGTTGTTATATCTTCTTCTAATTCTTTCCCATTGATACCAAAAATTGTATTTAATGTAAATTCATATCTTTCGGGTGCAGCATCCCCAACAATATCAATGGGATTAAAAATAGCGGCTTCTTGAGGTAATTCTCTTCTTAAAGCGTGAAGAATTCCCTCAGAAAACGACGCAAACTTCAGATTTTCGCGTTCAAAAGCGTCAGTTGCCACTATTCCAGGCCCCCCCGCGTTGGTAATAATCGCAAGTGAGTTTTCTTTTGGAATAGGTTGATAAAGAAAAATTTCACCTGAATCGAATAAATCTTCGATAGTTTTAGCTCTTATGACCCCACACTTTTCAAAAGCTAAATCATACGCTATATCAGCTCCTGCTAATGCTCCAGTATGACTGGAAGCGGCCCTCGCTCCAATTTCGCTAACTCCAGATTTTAATATCACAACAGGCTTTTTCCTGGTTACTTTGGATACCACTTCTAAAAAGCGATCACCATCTTTTATACTTTCTAAATAGCATAAAATAACTTTTGTTTCGTCATCGTTTGCGAGGTATTCGATAAAATCTACTGCGCCTAAATCTGCTTTATTTCCTAAACTTATATTACATGAAAAGCCAAAGGCTTGCGTCATAGAATAATCCATCATACCTGTTAACATTGCTCCTGATTGCGATATCATAGCAATATGCCCTTTCTTGGGAGTTTCAGCAGCAAACGAACCGTTATAATGTAGACCTAAGAAACCTAGACAGTTTGGACCCAATATTCTCATATTGTATTTTTTACCAATTTCAATCAGTTGTTCTTCCCTTTCTAATCCCTCCCCTCCGATTTCTTTAAATCCAGCAGATATTACAATTAATCCTTTTACACCTTTCTTACCACATTCTTCAGCAACAGGACAAACTAATCTCGCAGGTATAATAAAAATTGCAATATCGATCTCTTCAGGAACATCCAAAACGGTCTTATATGTTTTATATCCAAGAATTTCGAGCCCTTTGCCAGCTCGGAGATTAATGGGAAATATTTTCCCACTGTACCCTGAATTAATAATATTATTTAAAACAATATTTCCAACTTTACCGACTGTTGTACTTGCTCCAATAATAGCAATAGATTTTGGGTTATAAAAATGAGAAATGTCTCGATTTTCCGTCATCCTTAGATCTTTTATAAACTAAATATTCGTGTTTAAAACTTTATAATTCTAATTATTTTTAATTTTTCACTAAATATATAAAGTGAGATCTAAAGGAGTTTAATTAAAACATTTTTCTTTAACTTCTTTTTATGCGAGTAAAAATCTTTTCTTATTGATTCCAAAATTTAACCTTAATGCTTTTATTTATGTCAACTTTACAAGGATTTTATAATGGTATCATTTTTTCTTATAAAGATTTTAATTAAAACCATTATTATCCCAATCCATGACTAAAAAAATTGTCATAGAAACCAATAAAGGTAATATTAATCTTAATTTATTCGATTCGTCATCTCCAATGACAACGGCTTCCTTTTTATTTCTCGCAGGACAAGGATTTTATAATGGTATTATTTTCCATCGAGTTATTGAGGACTTTATGATCCAAGGCGGCGATCCCCTTGGAAAAGGATCTGGTGGCCCTAAAAATAAAAACATAACTTCTTTTCCATTCCAAGGGAGAGATATTAGTTATCCTTTTCCAGATGAGTTTCAGAGCGGAAAAATATTTGATAAGCCAGGAATATTGGCAATGGCGAATTCTGGACCGAAAACTAACGGCTCCCAATTTTTCATAACACATATACCGACCCCCTGGCTTAATAATAAGCACACAATTTTTGGCGAGGTCGTAGGTTCTGAAGATCAAAAAGTGGTAAATTCAATAAAACAAGGAGATCGGATAATAAATATTAAGATCGTATAAAAATAAGAATTAATACAGATTCACTGAATCTTTTTATATATTATATTAATTTAACAAATTTTAACGAATAATTTATTTATAATCGTCACCGTAAGATTCATAAGGAGCATTATCGTATTCTTCTTCCCAATTACCTTCATTATAATCTACATTGTCATCATTATCTTCATAAAAGTCCCAATCATCGTATTCATCTTCGTAATCGTCATCTAAACCATCGTATTCTTTTTTTTCCTTTTTTGGTGGTTGAGTGTCTCTTTCCATAAAACCACTCCATTTTTTTAACTTTTATAAAATATAAATTAAATAATTTATCAATCGATGATTTAATATTGCAATTTTTAAATTTTTCTATTTCTTTCTATAAAAAATCTCAATGAAATTGACCTAAATAAATTTATATTGAAAATCTATATTATATTATTAAGAATTGTTAATGGTACGATCGCTTAATTTAATTGTTTATTAACAACCTGAACAAATAATAACAGGATCAACATTGAGAAAATATACCCTTGGTAGATGGAACTGGTCACAGAAAGCGGGAAAATGGGTATATGTTGATAAGAAAGAAACAGGTAAAAGAAAATATTTATATCAAGAAGACACGCCGAAATCATTCTTATCGCTTACGATGAAACTAAAGAAAATTAACGATAAATTAATGGCTACGGAAGATCCAGACGAAAAAAACGAACTATTTACGCAAATGATTAAAGTTTCAAATAAAATGCAAAATATGCACAAACAATCAAGTATATAGTTTTTTAATCTTATTCTTGCTAATTTTTTTACGACCTTAAATCTTATTTGATTTTTTTATGTTATAAGATAAATCAATTGTTTCCTCCATTAAAGCATCGATTCGTTTAAGATCCAGGAATCTCTCTAGTTCTTCTTTTACATATACTATACCTTGTTCTAAGAAAACACATTCTGGATTAGAACAAAAATTTACGGCTTTGTGCGTAATACCAATCTCTTTTAGACCCCCAAATTTTGCATCGTCAATTTCTAATCTTTTTTGATTTAATTTGGCCTTACACAAGGGGCATATTTTATCTATTTGCCTTGTCTCGCAATGTTTGAATGTTTCTGGTAATGTTTGCATATTTCCATCCAGCTAAATTTAAAAAGAGTTTTTACTAAAATCTCCTACCGCACGCCTTTTAAAAAATTGTACTAATATCTGCATAATATTCCAAAAAATATCACATTAGATTATTTCTTTCAAATTAAAAAGAGTATGGACTTTTTAAATACAAGATTGTATGAAATTATTCAAATTTACGCTTAAAATACTTAACAATTTTTGATCAATACTAAGAAAAAGCTTAGTGGCAGTTCGAAGTGAGATAGTGTTTCCAACTGAAAGAAATAAAAATTTGTTAGAATTTGGTTTAGGAATCGCATAACCAATTAAATGGTCCAAGTGATAAATTCCAGAGATTTTCGTATTTTTGCTGTTTTCTCTAAGTTCACCACATAACAATTTTTTCGTATAGCCAATAACAGGAACATCAATTTTTAAACCAAAATCACACGCACTTCCGTAAAAGAATGGATGAATTTGGCCACTAGAATTTAATATATAACAATCTGGAACGATTTTTAAATTTTTAATTAAATTCAAATAAATTTGCGTTTGATTCAAAAATAAAACAGAAGGAAAATATTCAGTAAAAATCGGCTTGAAGGAAGTAAATTTGGTATCTACTATTTTTTTATCTTTTCTGTCGTAAATAATCAAACCAGAATAAGACATGTCTTTTAAAAATTTAATTTTTATTATACCAATTAAATTATACTCTGATTTTTTATCTTCTAATATGACTTTACTAGCGTTTTCTTTTTGATAATCGCGAATTTCTTCTAAACTTAAGAAAGGAGTATTTTCTAAAAATGGTTTAATACATGCTGGACATACATAATTATATTCTATATTATGATTTTTACACATTCTAAACTTAATTATAAATCATCTATTATAATAGTTAACTTATCAAGTAAATTCAATATTTTGTTAAATTGTTTGGGAATTTTCTTATCAATCAATTGTGAATATTTACCATTTCTTATGAAAAGATTTAATTTATTTAGAACAATAATAGAATCAATGAAGATCGCCGTTTCTGGAAAAGGAGGAGTAGGCAAAACTTTAGTTGCCGGAACATTAGCAAGACTTTTTGCGAAAGATGGGTTTAAAGTCTTAGCAATTGACAACGATTCTGCTATGAATTTAAGCTACACATTAGGTATTGATAAAGACATTAAAGAAACAATCGTCCCGATCTCAGAAATGTTGGAAATGATTGAGGAACGTACGACAGTTAAAGGTGCAGGTCCCGGAGTATATAATATAAATCCCGAAGTTTCTGACATTCCTGATAGGTTCAAAGTTTCTGGTCCAAATGGATTACAACTACTCGTTTTGGGAGGGATCGAAGAGCCCGCAACTGGTTGCCTATGTCCCGAAAACGCGTTAATTAGGACTTTATTATATAATTTATTTGTAAAAAGAGACGAAGTTATAGTTGTTGATTTCGAAGCGGGATTAGAGCATTTAGGACGTGGCACAGCAAAGGGAATTGATGTTATGCTAGTGATTACTGAGCCCTCTCAAAAATCGTTAGATCTTTGCTCTAAAATAATAGAATTGTCTAAGAAATTGGGCGTTATTAATATCTACCTTATAGCGAATAAGATCGTTGATGAATCACAATTAGATATAATAAATCAAAGAGTTAGAAATTGGGAAGTGCCTCTTTATCACTCAATTCCATTTGATCCTGAAATCGGAATGGCTGATTTAAAAGGTTTCTCTCCAATCGATACTGCTCCTAATTGTAAAGGTATTCAGGCAATAAAAAATCTATATTCAAAATTAAAGCAATTAAAAACGGAATTATTTGATTTATAACATATCAGCTAAATCCATATCCTGATCTTCAGCGATCTCTCGCCATAGCTCGATTGCTTCCATCGCCGCCTCTTCGTTTATTTGTTCAATAGCATAACCAGCATGAACTATGACATATTTACCTATTACAGGATTTTGAATTAAAGCAATAATTACATTCTGTTTTATCCCATCGAAATCGATTAAAGCAGAATTGCCATTAATTTCTAAAATCTTTCCTGGTATTGCGAGACACATAATTTAATTCAATACAAAAAGGCGGTTGTAGCTCTTGCAAGAAAAGAAAAAATTAATTTTAGATTCAAAAAAGCTTTCTAATTCTGAAATAGTAGCAAATGCATCAATGAATCGTAATCGCGGATTTCATGGCGTAAATAGTTATTCTAGAGAATTGCGTTTGGATTTCAAATCATTAATTAAGGAAAGCTTGCATGAAAAAAAGAAATTTTCGTGGCTTGATTTATGTTATGGTATAGGTCGCGCTTTAATAGAGGGAGGTCGTTTTCTAAAAGAAGAATTTAAAAAAGATAAAATTAACGAAATTAAAATAATAGGTATAGATTTAATCGATGATTTTGTGCCTATCCCTCCAGATTTGAATTTCATTACGTTTAAACAAGGCATATTACCAGAAGCCTTACCAGATCTATCTTTTGATTTGATAACATGTG
>JAUWBH010000149.1 GCA_030605085.1 Promethearchaeota archaeon
TTAATTAACCTTAGAATAAGATGAAAATTTATATATGTAGTACTATTTAATGCGTTATAAATAAATTTAACAAAAAAATCGTTTTATTTCTAAAATATGGATGAAAGACTCAAATTTAACAAAAAATCTTATTTAAAAAAAAAAAAAATTAAAAATTAAATAAATTATTAAGATTAACTTAAGAAATTAGATCAAAAATATAGTGCTCCAATTTTAAATGAAAAAGATTGCAATTTTCGATTTAGAAGGTCCAATTTCTGTAATAGATTTTGCGGCTGAAATTGGTAGAATGTTAAGTAAAAAACCTGAATTAAATTTAGCAAATTACGACATGGGAGAATTTTTCTTTATGATTTCAAATTACGACGATTATCTTATAGATACTCCAGGGATTAAAGAAAAATTAAATATTCCCGAATATCAACCAGGAGATACTCTAAGAATTATGGCTCCTTTATATGTTGCTTGTTTTACTGACCAAGAATTAAATAGCTTGGCTCGGCAAAATCTAGGGTTACTTCCTGGTTGTAAAGAATTAATGATAATATTGCATAAAAAATGGGATGTTTATGTTATTTCTACAAGCTATACTCAATTTGCTCATAATGTAACGAATGTTTTAAATATCCCAAAAGATCATGTTTACTGCACTGATTTACATATAAAGGACTTAAAAGAAGGTTTAAGTGATATTGATGAGAGCGTAAATATTTTGGTAAGAGAAGTGTTTCAAAAATATCTTGATAACAATAAAAACCTTAATAGTGTTATAGAAAATTTAAATAAAATCTTCTGGAAAGGAAAAGAAACCGCTTACATAAAAGTTATGAATAAAGTTAAAGTAAGGGGTGGAAAAAGAAAAGAACTTGCTGTAGAAGATATTTCGAAGCGAACTGGTGCATCTATATCAGATATGATCGCCTTAGGTGATTCGATAACTGATATTAATATGCTCCAAAGATTAAAAGATGAGAAGGGCATTGCAGTTTCGTTTAATGGAAATCGTTTTTCAGCCGAGCGAGCTAATGTCGCCGTAACTACACCAAATAACCTTGGAGTTCTACCAATTTTCGAATCAAAAGGTAATTTTGAAGATTTCATTCAAGAATGGGAGTCAAAATCTAAAATTTTCAAAAATGATCCTAAAAAAATAAATAATGGATTAATTTCAAAAGAATGTAAAGAACACTTTATTCATTATGATTTTGTACCGGAAATTGTTAGTTTAACTAACAAAACTAAAGAAGAATTGGAGGAAATAATTAAAAGACAAGAAAGGATGCGCAAACTCGTAAGGGGTTGGGCCGGAAAGCTTGGATAAATTCTAATCATGGGAATTTTGTGGGAGACAATCTACATATATTTAAATATGGTATTCTCCTTTATTAGAATAATTTTAATCTTTTTCAGATTAAAATTTTCATTGGAAATAGGAAGGTTTTTAAATGCAAAATTTAAAAATTTGGTTTGAAAAAGCCGGCCTTCCCATTAAAATCGAAAGAAATCCTATATCTAAGGGAGTATTCGCATCTATCAGTAACCCTAACACTTTTCAGCTCACAATTGATTCACACAAATCAAAAAACACAGGACAATACGAAGAATACTTCCGGATGTATATGGGATGTGAAGACAACGATGTTAGGGTTATTGATTACGATGCTAAAAAACAGCAAATGCTTTTATTAATTAAAGAGTATCCGAATAGAGACACGACAAACATTGGGAATTCGGCTAAGGAGGAACATAATGTAATAAAAGCAAAGACTCCTGAATTCATGAGTAAATATTTAATGGGAAAGGACGAATCTCACTTATTTATTTCCGAGCTTCCAAGCGATTTGGGTCTAATCAATAAAGTCAAAGATGCGCATAGAATTTTAAAGCCTGAATACGTTAAAAACAAAGAAAAAAATTGTAATAGAATTAAACGCCAAGGTGAATGGTTCTTTATTCCTATTGATTCTAAGGAGCAAACTCTAATTGACAAAAATAAAGATTTAATGAAGAAAAAAGTCAGAATAGGCAATAATGTAGGTAATCCTCATATCGCTGATTGCTTACTACGCATCAAGGTACATGACGGCAAAAAAAAAAAAGAAAACCATTACTTTTGTAATTGGAAAAGTTTCGCACATAGAACACAAAACTTTAAAATTACCGGGCTGGTTTAGAGTAGAGCAAAACACTGAATTAAGAACTAATGCTAAATTGATGGATTCGTTAACAAATAAGAGAGATAAAAGTTCTAAAAATGTAAAAAGACAAGGAAATGCTTTATTCGTTCCTGCTACTCGGGACGAAATAAGTCTCATGAACAAACATAAAATCAAAGTTAGAAAAAATGTACAAATGGGCTCTGGATGGAAAAACGCTCACATCGCAGAAAAACTATTATGCCTTAAAGGAAATAAAACCACAAAAGGAATGACTCTTGTTAGCGGAGATATTCGTCATAAAAAGCATAAAACAATAAAACTAAACGGTTGGTATAAAGTAGAACGGGATCCAAACTATAAGCCTAGAGTTATACGTCATGTAACTATTTCAAGTTGGGAACAACATCAGCAACTTCTTGATAAATTAGATGAAGAAGAACGCGAACTTTTAAGAATTCACTGGATTGATTAACAATTCAATTTATTCCTTTTTTTTTATTACTATTATTTTATTTTGTAAAATACTTTTTGAAATATCTTATACCATATATGGTATATTTTAATTTCTTTATACACTTAAGAATAATATAGAGAACAATAAAACTAACTAAAGTAAATAGCGGAATAACTATTAAAATGTAAAATAACGGCTGTATATTTAAAATAGAGACGAAAACTATGAAATAGAAAATGAAAAAGAGTGATATTACAATATTTAGAAGGTAAAAATCGAACCTTTTCTTAGAATAAGATAAAAATTCGTTCTTATTTAATTTCTCGTGACAATCGCAACAAATCAAAGGCATCTCAACATTGTAAATTTCTTTATAAAAAAGCTTGTAAATAATCGTAAACATTCTCTCAATTTTTTTTCCACACAATTTGCACAAAAAAGCTTTCTTCTTTTGTCTTCTAAGTTCTATATCGTCTATTCTCGATCTTGAAAAATAGCAGTCGTTATTTTGATAATGCGAACATGTTTTACATGTCAATTCGATATCCAAATATAGATCTTGAAAATAATCGCGAGGCTTAATAAAATTATTGTATTTTGAATGTTTTTTACAAATTACTCGACCTTTTTCATCTATCTCGAATGTTGGTTCAATAATTCCCACCTTAATGTTATTAATAAGAAATAATTATTCATTATATAAGTAATTTTAAATTGTAGAACCTTTTATTTAGATAACGATAAAACCGGTTAAAAAAGAAGAAATTAAAGGAGGAGAAATCTTCATGTTTTATTCCATTGATAAAGTCCTGTTGATGAGTTAAAACCGGTTAAAAAAGAAGAAATTAAAGAAGGAGAGATCTTCAATTTATTTATTTTAGGTAGTTTAAAGCGGTTATTGCATACATTTTCGTTGCATTTATTAAATCATCAATATATACAAACTCGTCAGTACTATGTATTTCATTATCTTCCCGTAAAGTACCTATAGTAATCGTTTCAATGCCTCTTTCAAGAAACCAATGAGCGTCTGTAGTAGCTACAAATAATTTAAACTCTCTTTCTTCATTATAAACTGTTTTGGTCGCGTTTTTTATTACTTTTGCAAAATCAGAATTAACATCGATTATAATAGCATTGTAGTATATAGGCGTTTGGATTGTTATATCTAAATCGGGATCTTCTTTTTTCAATTTTTCCACATAATCCAAAATTTTTGCTTTTATTTTATTTATATCATGTTCTGGAATTGTTTGAATCGCACACTGCAATAAACATCTATCAGGTATAATAGATATCTTCTTTCCTCCCTCTATCACAGCTAAATTGACATTACTCGTCTTTGAGGGAAAATTAGGAGGGATCGGATATTTCGTTTCTGTTTCTTTAAGCTCTTCCTGTAATTCCATTAAAAAATTCATAATTTTTAGCATTTTATGATTAGCATTTATTCCTGAATGTTTATTGCGATTAGGGTCGGGTAAATCTGGAAATATAAATCCATGTGCCTGTTTTCCTTTTATTATAAAAGATATAAATAATATTCCTCCAAAGAATCCAACTGGATAGTTAGGAGGACCATCTCCTAATAAACATGCATTTCCTTTTATAATTCCGTTACTTAATAAATATTCAACTCCTCCAAACCCTCCTAATTCTTCGTCAACTGCAGCAATAAGAGTTAATTTTCCATTTAATTTAATTCCCGCATCTATTAACGCTTTAGTAGCAAAGATCTCAGCTGTGACACACGATTTATCATCAGAAGCACCACGTCCATAGATTTTTCCATCAATTATCTCCCCTCCAAAAGGGTCTTTTTTCCATCCTTTAAATGCTTCTACTGTATCTAAATGCCCATAAAATATTAATCCTTTACCGTTTTCATTTCCTATTTCAGTTATAACATTCCTTCTCTTCACTTGAGTTTTTAATCCTAATTCTTTCATTTTATTTTCTGTAAATTTAGAAATTTCCTTATATTTACTGGGAGGATTTTCAGAAGGCATTTGCACGATATTTTGATGGAATTTTATAATATCTTCTCTCATCTCATCAATTTTATCAAGAACGATTTTTTCCATATTATCCATAATTTTTATCACAAAATTTTTTTATAATACTAATTCTACTAGATTATTTTTAAAATTTTAAACACGTAGTTATAATTAAAATAATTAATCTTATGATACTATAATTTGATTATAATTATTAGAGGTGCATATTTTTGGAGAGAGCATGGATAAATGCTTGGGTATCCATGAAAGTGGATAAAGAACAACGATGGTGGAGCTGGGATTGGAATTTTATTGATTCTGTAAGAAATAAAATGAATTTACCAGAAAAAGTTATAATAAAGGATGATACGCTGAGAGAAGGTGAGGAAACTCCAGGAAGTTATTTCACAATAGAACAAAAAATTGAAATTGTTAAAGCTTTAGAAGAAATGAACATACCAGAAATAGAAGTTGGATATGCTGCCGGTATTAAAGAGCATGCTGAAACCTTTAAAGCACTTAAGAGAGAGGGGATTAAAATGAAACTTTCTTCTCATGGCAGATTATATGCTAAAGATATAAAGAAAGAAGTAGATGATAATATAGCAGCAGAAGTGGATCATATTAATTTCTTACTCGTTCCTGATCCCGTCTTAGGATCAAAAAAAGCCGTATTTGATAGAATTACAGAGGGAATTGAATATGCAAAATCACAAGGTTTATATGTAGCATTTGGGTCTGGTCGTGTTTTACCTAAGTTCTGGGAAAAGTTTTTAAAATTAGCAATTGATGCTGGGGTTGATAGAATTGTATGTTATGATGGAAATGGGTGTGCTCTTCCCACTGCATTTAAAGATTATGTCGCTTTTACAAAAAAAATTGTTGGTAAGATACCAATAGAGGTACATACTCATAATGATTTAGGTTTATCTTGCGCAACTACTATTGCGGGAGTTGAGGGTGGAGCAGAAGTAGTAGATGTGGTGTTTAATGGTCTTGGAGATAGGGCAGGAAATGCAGCTACAGAAGAAGTAATTATGGCTCTTGAGGTTTTATATGGAATTGATACAAATATAAAGCTTGAAAAAATATTGGAAGTCTCTCAACTCATTGAAAAATATAGTAATGCACCATTACAATCTCATAAAGCCATCGTTGGAAAAAATTGCTTTATACATGAATCTGATTTACATGTAGAACAAATCTTAATCGGTAATTGGATGACTTGGGAGCTATATCAACCTCATGTTGTTGGTCAAACAAGAAAATTAATATTTGGAGCCACAACACTTCAAGATAGAGCAATATTAGCAAAATTAACAAAAATGGGTTTAAATCCAACCCAGGAACATATCGATAAACTTCGGGAGAAAGTTCAGGAAAGAATAAAAAATCAAGAATTTATTTCCGAGGATGAATTTGAAAATCTTGCTCGGGAAGTTGTCAAATGAATTTATTTCTTTAAATTCTTTAAAAATTTTTCAATTTTATCCAATACAACTTTTTCTAAATCATCCATAGCAAGTTCAAATGACTTATAATAACTAATGTTAAATTCATTAATGCTTATTTTAAATAATTAAATGCGGTTAATGCAAAAATTTTCGTTGTAGCAATAAGATCTTCAATAGAAACGAATTCATCTTCAGCGTGTACATTATTTTCATGAGTTCCTACTCCCATAAGAATCGTTTCAATGCCATTTTCATGAAACCAGTGTCCATCATTAGCGGATTGAAACATTTTAAATTCTCTATCTTCGTTATAAACTGTTTTTACAGCCGTATGCACCGACTTAGCAAATTTGCCATCGATATTTGTAACAAAGGGCTCAAACGAAAAAGTAAAGTTAACATTGATTTTCAAGTCAGGGTCCTTTATTTTTAATTCTTCTACAAAATCTAAAATTCTCTTCTTTATGCTTTTAACATCGTGTTCAGGAATAGTATTAATAATACAATATAATACACAATTATCAGGAACGGCACTCAATTTATTTCCACCTTCTATTTTTGCTAAATTTATAGTAGTTACTTTTGAAGGATGTCCAGGGAAATTAGGATAATGAGTTTCTATTTTTAAATATTCGTTCTGTAATTCCGATAAAAAATCTAAAATCTTAACCATTTTTTGGATTGCATTAATACCTGAAAATTCATTGCGGTATTTAGGGATATCAGGAAAACTTAAAGCATGTGCTTTCTTCCCAGTAATTTGAAATGATACGAAAGCAAAACCCCCAGTATAAGCAGCCGGGTAACCTCCTCTTCCATCCCCTAATAGACAAGCATCTCCACTTATATGTTTTTTATCCAGTAAAAATTTTACACCATTAAAACCTCCAGTTTCCTCATCGATTGCTGCTACTACAGTTAATTTGCCTTTAATGTTAACACCAGCGTCAATTAGAGCCTTAGTTGCAAAAATTTCTGCTGTTACACACGATTTATCATCGCAAGCTCCTCGACCATATATTTTATTATCAATTATTTCCGCACCAAAAGGATCTTTAGTCCATCCTTCATTTATCGGAACTGTATCCGTGTGCCCATATAAGATTAATGAAGGGCTCTCTGAATTTCCGAGCGTTCCGATAACATTTTTTCTCTTATTGGTTGTTAAAAGGCCGATTTCAGTAAACTTTTTTTCAACAAAATTAGAAATCTCTTTGTATTTCGCAGGAGGGTTTTCTGAAGGAATTTGCACTATTTGTTGATGAAATTTTATAATCTCATCCCTCATTCCGTCTATTTTATCGACAATATTTTTTTCTAAACTGTCCATATTTTATCCCTGTTGAGTTTTTGATTAATAAGTTAAGTATTTCTTATAAAAATAATCAAGTATTTAAATGCTAAAGAATTGAAAAGAGAAAAAAATCTAAAAAAGTAAATTTTAGATAGAATAAAAAATTGTAAGAAAGAATCTTCTTAATATTCATGTTTTCATTTGAAAGTTCAAATCTTCTGATTAGTTTTTATTGAAATCATGAAAGAAAAATTTATTTGTTTTCTTAATGTAAAATTTTCTGAATTTTAGAGAAACATTAATAGAAAAAATTTTTATTATCATTTTTACATTAAAAACATATGAACTTTCCAGATCGAATTGTTGTTGATGCTAAAATATGTGCTGGAAAACCATGTATTCGAGGTACTCGGCTCTCTGTAGATCTTATTTTGGAATTGCTAGCATCTGGATGGAGTTATACTCAGATTCAAGAAGAATATGAAATAGAAAATGATGATATTTTAGCAGTTCTACAATATGCCCATCAAATTATTAGTGAAGAAGATGTATTTAAAATTTCTACATAAAACTTATTGTTTAATCTCTTCCAAATAGACTTTATATAAATAATCGGGGATATATAAAGATGGATTTTAAATTAATTGTGGATGAAAATATTCCAAATTCAGTAATTAAACAATTAAGAGGGAGTAATTGTGAAATATTTTCAGTTAGACAAGAATAAAAAGGAATAGAAGATGAAGAAATCATTAAATTAAGTAAGGAAAAACAACGACCTATTTTAACTATGGATAAAGATTTTGGGTATTTGACTTATCATCAAAAATTACATTCGTAAATTTTAAGAGAAACTCTTATTTATTTTTTTATTATCCCTTCTCTTTCTATTCTCTAATTTTTATTATTATCTTTAATATGTTAAATTACTAATTTAATTTATGGTAATAAATAAGAATATACCACGCCCCGAGTACCCAAGACCTCAATTTGTCAGAGAAAACAATTGGATAAATCTCAATGGAGAATGGGATTTTACCTTTGATGACCAAGATATTGGAGTGAAGGAAAGATGGTATAAGAGAACCCAGAGCCAGAAATTTAATAGGAAAATTATTGTGCCCTTTTGTTTTCAAAGCGAACTAAGTGGAATTAACGATGATTCCTTTCACGACATAGTATGGTATAAAAGAGAGTTTGTAGTACCTGAAGATTATAGAAATAAACGAGTTTTATTACATTTTGGAGCAATTGATTACTCTTGTAGGCTATATTTAAACGAAGAATATATTGGATCTCACGAAGATGGATACATAGGGTTTACTCTTAACATTACAGATTTTTTAAAAGAAACTAATAATTATTTAATTATCCGTGTTGAAGATTCAAGCACAGATCTTGAAATTCCGAGAGGAAAACAGTATTGGCAAGAAAAAATAGAAGGAATTTTCTATCCAAGAGTTACTGGTATCTGGCAAACTGTCTGGTTAGAATCTATTTCTCCAGAATATTTTATAGAAAACATAAAATTTACATTTGATATTGACAATTCTATAATTTTCGTTGAATGCGAAGTATACGGAATTGGATTCTCTGAACTAAGTTTTTTAACAGAAATATATTTCGAAAATAAAAAAATCAATGAAAAAGAAATAAAGTTAAATTTTTTAGGAAAATACGGAGATAAAAGAGATAAGGATTTGGAAAAAGAAAGATGGGAAAAGGGACGATTTTCTAAGCTAAATCCTAATCGTTTTAAATTAAAAATTTCAATTCCAGAAAATATTAAATATTTATGGGATGTAGATAATCCAAATCTATACGATGTAACTTTAAAGATTTATAATAAAGCATCAATGGAAATCTATGATGAAGTTAAATCATACTTTGGAATGAGAAAGATATCGATTTCAGAAATCACTCGCAATGAAGGAAAAGTAAGAAGTCATAACAAACAAGTTCTATTGAATAATAAACCTATATATCAAAAATTATTTTTAGTTCAAGGTTATTGGGCAGATGGACTCTACACTGCACCTTCTGATGAGGCAATAAGGCTGGATATCCAATACATAAAAAATTTTGGTTTTAATGGGTTAAGAACTCATCAAAAGGCTTTCGATCCTCGGTTTTTATATTGGTGTGACAAAATGGGTGTTCTGGTATGGGGAGAAATCGGAAATGCTTACAGATTTTCCGTAAAATCACAAATGAAGTTAATAAACGAGTTCGTCACTGAAATTGAAAGAGATTTTAATCATCCGTCTATAATCGTTTGGACCATATTAAACGAGGGATGGGGTGTTCCAAATGCTACTAAAGATCAAAGAAAAGTTGATTATACTCTTTCTTTATATCATTTAATAAAATCTATTGATCCGACAAGATTAATAGTAGATGACGATGGGTGGTGGCATACGATAACCGATTTATGCACGATACATCTCTACTTAGAAAATAATCTTTTGCCTACTACTTTCGAGGAGGAAAAAAGAAGTCATAAGAAGTCATATCGTTCAGTATATCTTAAACCATATGAATATAAAGATGAACCAATTGTATACAGTGAAATTGGAGGATATGGTTTTGATTTACATGAAAATTTAGAAGATAAGTGGGGTTATGGAAAAATAATTAAGAGTAAAGAAGAATTATTTAACAAGGTCTTACAATTATTCATGGAGTTTGATAAAAGAAAGGCGTGGGTGCATGGATTCTGCTATATCGAACTTTACGATCAATTTCAAGAAATAAATGGATTGTTAACTATGGATCGAACGCCAAAATTTCCTCCAGAACGGCTTAAAGAAGAATTAGATAAACTTTTTTATTAAAAAACTAAATTATTGTATTATAATTTTTATAAGTAAAATTAATAGGTTTGATTTATGAATGTAAAAATAGAAAAAGCTTACGAGATTGCTCAACGAAAATATGAGGAATTTAATGTTGATACTAATAAGGTTTTGAATCGATTAAAAGATATTTCTATATCAATTCATTGTTGGCAAGGAGATGATGTAGGTGGCTTCGAAAGACCTAATGCTACTCTAAATGGAAGTGGAATACAAGCTACAGGATATTATCCCGGAAAAGCTCGAACTATAGAAGAATTACAACAAGACTTGGAAAAAGCCCTTTCATTAATTCCTGGAAGTCATAGCGTTAATTTACACGCAATCTATGGAGATTTTGGAGGAAAAATTGTAGAGAGAAACGAAATTACGATTGATTTTTACCAAAGTTGGATTAAATGGGCTAAAAATCAAAATATAAAATTAGATTTTAATTGCTCATTATTTTCTCATCCAAAAGCAAATGACGGTTTTACGCTTAGCAGTAAATCGAAAGAGATTCGAGAATTTTGGGTTGAGCATGTTAAACAATGCCGAAAAATTAGTTCAGAAATAGGTAAACAGCTTAATGATACTTGTATTCATAATATTTGGATTCCTGACGGTTCAAAAGACATCCCTGTAAATCGTGAAGGTCATAGAATTTTACTTAAGGAATCTCTTGATGAGATTCTCAAAAAAAAATATTCAACCTCTCAAATGATGGATTCTCTCGAAGGAAAGCTCTTTGGTATTGGTAGCGAGTCATTTGTTGTAGGAAGCTACGATTTTTATTTAAGTTATGCTATAACTAATGGTACAATGCTTACTCTCGACACGGGTCATTTTCATCCTACTGAATCTGTAGGAGATAAAATATCTGCCATTATTCCCTTTTTAAACGGATTGCTTTTACACATTAGTCTCGGTGTAAGATGGGATAGCGATCATGTTGTCATAATTAACGAAGATCTTACACAATTAGCGGAAGAAATAGTAAGAAGTAAAGCAATGAGTCGAATCCATTTTGCTTTAGATTTTTTTGACGCGTCAATCAACCGGATAGGTGCTTGGGTTATAGGAGCACGCGCCACGCAAAAGAGCTTGTTATATGCTTTACTCCAACCGTTAGATATATTGCGTGAATATGAGAATAATGGACAGTATTTTCAAAGGTTAGCGCTGTTAGAAGAGTTTAAAACAATGCCTTTTGGTTCAGTTTGGGATTATTTTTGCTTAATGAATAACGTTCCTATCAGTAAGGATTGGATAAGTGAAATTGAATCTTACGAAAATCAAATCTTAAGTAAAAGATCATAAAAAATTAATTTATGTAATTACTTGTTGGTTCTTTTTCCATTCTCATCATTAAAAAAAATAAAGATCAATTTTAAGAAATTAGATATGATTTATTTTCTAACTGCCCAGAAATATTCCCAGCCTTCTTTTACTAATTCAGCCTTTGTAAATGGTGTTGAGTCGACAAATTCTTTAAAAGTTTTTTCATTATAAAAACGCGCAAAACGAGCTTCAAGAAACTTGTGCGTAATGTCAAAAAGTAGGAATTTTTGTTTCGGAGCAAAAGTATCAGGAATCATACTTTTTCCAACAAGCAATATGCCATCGTCTTCTAACAAGGAATGTAGGTCATTAAAGACGCTTAATCTGTAATTTTCATCATGGTCCATTTCGTGGAGAACTTGATTTAATAATATTAAATCAAATTTATTTTTGCTAGTGCTAGCATATTCTTTAATAGGGATTTCTAGAATTTCAATCCTGTCATCCCAATTATTTTGCTCTACTAATTTTTTTGCGAACGATATTCCTTTAGGATCAATATCAATCCCCACAAATCGTGCTCTTTTATATTTATTTGCCCAAATTTCAAGATTAAGTCCGTATCCGCACCCAACTGCGAGAATAATGCCTTGATTTCGTAAACTTTTACAAAAGGCCTTAAAATTTTTAGCGAATAATCTTTCTATCAATGTTCCAAATCTTGCGCTCATCCGTTGTCCATCCTTAGCAAACTCTTCGGGTACATCAAGGTAAGTTAGTACTTTACCTGTTTTAAAAAGATCTAAAAATTTATCTTGAAATGGCGCGAGATAATAAAATGCTCCCAAAGTATCTCCAATATAAAACATATGATTACGATCAATTAATAAATCATATGCGTGAGGAGCTGTTTTTAAACTTCTTTCACAAGAATCATCGATTTCAAATATGCCACATTCAAGCGCCAAATGACCCCAAGCATCTAAATATATCGAATCTAGGTTTAATTTTTCAGAAATTTCATCGAGTGTAAATGTTATCGAAGATATTTTCCCAGAACTAGACGATGACTTAGCTTTTTCTAAAATATAATCAAAAATACCTAAACGCCTTCCTATTCCATACATAAGAACAGTATTAAATCCATAAAGACTTTTTATAAGAAATTTTTTCATCTGTTCTTTCATTGGAATTTCAGTCCCATTTTTATTTTGAGTCATTAATTCTTTCACCATATTAATTTTTAAGAATAATTAATAATCTGATACTTTAATTTATAATATTTTTGATGTTATTCTTTAAAATTCATCTTTTGAAATAGAAGAGTAAGTATAAAAATTTTAAAAGATAAATGGTACTTATGAGTAAACCAGAGATATTTGTAAAATTTGACGAGACGGTAAATGAATTAGAAAAAACGCTGCCTGATATGAAAGAAGGTGCCAATTGTGCTGAATTAACTTTAACGAGCGTTTTAGAAATTCTAGGAATTGATAATCATTATTTTCATAATCTTGCTATGCCGTTAGCCGGAGGATTTGGAGGATATAAATCCGAAAAAGGCTGGATGGGTGCGTGTGGTGCTGTAGCAGGGGCGTGTGCGGCCATTGGAGTTATTATGGGTGGAAACGAAAAGATGAATACGGAAACTATGGCAATGGCGTACTTAAAAGCATCGAAATTTTGCACTGAATTTGAAAAACAATTCGGGACAGTAGTTTGTAGTGGACTTTGTGGATATGATTTTAGCACGCCAGAAGGTTTTACAGGATATCAGAAGAATAACATTTGGAAGAAAACATGCTACAAATTCGTTGTATGGGGAGTTGACAAGGTACGAAAGTTGACTAGAAAGAATCTAAAAGAAAAATGGACTTAAATTAATTAGAATTCGAGTTTCTTATATTCTTGTTCCCATTTTTCGATTTCTTCAGGGAAAAATTCCTTTATTGGAAAAGAATTCTTTACAATTCGTCTTAATTCGGCAACATTCTTTATATGACCTAAAGCAAGTGCTTGAACTAATATATTTCCTATTGCTGTTGCCTCTGAGGGCCCTGCTTCTATAGGAATATTTAACGCATTAGCGGTAAATTGGTTTAATAATTCGTTTTGACTTCCACCTCCAATAATATGAAGAATTTTTATTTTCTTTTCAATAATTTCTTCTAACTTTTCTAACACATTCTTGTATCTAAAGGCAAGGCTCTCAAAAATTGTAAGTGAAATTTCTCCAACCGTTTCTGGTGGTTCTTGACCGTGAGCTTTACAATACTCTTGAATTGCGGAAATCATATTAGAAGGATTTAGAAACGCAGGATCATCGACATTTATAAAGTTTCGAAAAGGAGGTGCATTTTTAGCTTCTTCTTTAATATCGTTCCAACCTAAATTCTTATTTTCTTTATCCCAAATCCTTTTACATTCCTGAATTAACCATAGTCCAGATAAATTTTTTAAGAATCTAATCGTACCATCAATTCCACCCTCGTTAATAAAATTATATTCTAACGCATTTTGATTTAATAAGGGCTCGTTTAACTCCACACCTATAAGGCTCCAAGTACCAGAACTAAGATAAGCCCATTCGCCTCTTTCGTACTTTTTCATGTCAACTGGAGTTGCAGCTACAGCAGATCCCGTATCGTGAGTTAACGGCGCAATAACTTTTGTATTTTTATTTAATCCTACATCTTCAGCAATATAATCTTGAATATTTCCCAATATTGTCCCTGGTTGTACAATTTTACAAAACCATTCTGAATTAAGTCCGAGTCTTTTTATCAAATCGTAAGCCCAATCTTTCTTTACAGGATTATATAGCTGTGAAGTCGTTGCGTCTGAATATTCAGAAGCTTTTACCCCGGATAATAAAAAGTTAAAATAGTCTGGTAACATTAAGAAAGTCTTAGTAATGGAGATGCGTGGTGATTTATTACTTACCATCGAAAATATTTGCGTAGATCCGTTAATTTGTAAAAATTGTACACCGGTTTGTTCAAAGATCTCTTTCTTTGGAACTACTTCGAACATCTTTTCGAGCATTCCATCCGTTCTACTATCTCTATAATGATGAATTGGTGCTAGGATTTCGTCATTTTCGTCCAATAACACGAAATCTACTCCCCAAGTAGTAACCCCAAGAGAAGAAAAACTGTTACATCCGTATTTCTCTGAACATAGTCTTAATCCTTTTTTAATTTTCTCTAAAATATGTAGAATATCCCAATATAAAGAGTCATAAATTGAGACTCCGTAATTTTTAAATCTATAGACTACATCGAGCTTTAAAGTCTTATTATCTTCAAGCGTTCCAACGGTTACTCTAACATTACTCGCACCTAGATCAAAAGCAATTATATTCAAAAAATTTCACTTTTAAGTAATTTTATTTTAATAGGTGTATTGACTCCCTTATAAGAGGTTTTATTTCTAAAATAAATTTTTAATTTCAAGTCTAGGAAGTTTAAATTCATTAATATTATTAGTATTGCTTCTATATATTTCTTCCAGCTCCAATTTCAAAGTTTCATATTAATATTCTAGAAACTGATTTTTGGTAATGTCTTCAAATATTGATAAATATTCGGAATGAAATAACGAATGAATCTGAAGATTGATTAACACATTTTAAATAATAGTTTATTCATAGTTTTTCGTATTTGTAATTTTTTAATATTTTTTAGTTAAAATAGTATATACCATATCATTTTAATACATACAAATGTTATATCTACCTATCATTTAATTCGAATGATTTTAAAATAAAGTAACGAAATTAAAAAGAAAAAGGTTGAAATTTTATGGTTGACGAAGCGTTAGCAAATGAAGTAAAAAAAATAAGAGATGAAGGAATGGGGGATGACCCTAAGTTAATTCTCAAAATTTTTGAACTCATGAAGCAAGCATCGGCAGAAATCGATGACTTAAAAGAAGAGTTAGAGGATATCGATCAATTTATTGGGCAAATGGTTATAGAAGACAAAGACTTTAAGTGGTGGGTCAAAATTGGAGATGGTGCCTTTGACTATGGCGAAGGCGAAGGAGCTGACCCTTCATTCACTATGACAGCTACCTGGGAAACCTTGGGCGGACTTATGTCAGGTGAAGTTGACGGTACAAGCGCCTATATGTCTGGTGACCTCAAAATTGAGGGAAATTTACAGGACACGATGGCTTATGGTGAATATTTAGCATTCGCCGCAGAAACTTTACAAGAATTGGACGAAGGCTAAACCAAATAATAGATATATTAATTAAATTATTCAATTTTTTTTTATTTACCTTATTTTGTTAAATTTTTTATTTCTTTTTGATTTATTTAATTTATTCTTCTTAATAATAGGATTTGAAAATATCTGAAAAATGCCTTATGGAATGAACAGCACTATTCTGAAAATTAATCTAGATTCAGAGAAAGCCGTTGAAGATGATATAGATGAAAAAGTTTTTGACACATTTCTTGGTGGTAGAGGATTAGGTATAAAATTATTTACTGGTTCTGTTCCTAAGAACATTAATCCCTTATCAAAAAAAAATGTTCTAATTTTTTC
>JAUWBH010000042.1 GCA_030605085.1 Promethearchaeota archaeon
GCATCATCTCTTTTTCGGGATCGATTGCTACGTAGCAAAGTTTTTCTTTGATGTCTCTTACAATTTCTTTCTCTGCTGATGTAGTGAAGGAATAACCCTTTTGTCGGAGTAATCGCTGTAAATAGGTTGTAATATCTCTACCTGCTAGGTCAATTCTCTGGATTGCGTGGCTTAAAGCGAAACCCTCGAATATTGGTACGCAATGAGATACACCATCACCAATATCAATTACGCATCCTGTAGTACGACCAGAAGCATATAGCGATAAGACTGCTTGCATCGCTACATATAATGCAGGCGTATTGAATGTTTCAAACATTATTTCAGCCATTTTCTCTCTGTTTGGCCTTGGATTTAAAGGTGCTTCGGTCAAAAGTATTGGGTGTTCGCTTGGATCGATTCTTAGGTCGGTATAAAATGTATAGTGCCAGATCTTCTCCATAGCGGTCCAATCTTCGATAATACCATGTTCTACAGGGAACATTAGCTTTAAAACACCTTTAAGTTGCATGGCTTCCTCGCCGATGTAGTATTCTCGAGTGTAGTGTTCGACATCGGTCATTATTGACTCATATTTAGGGTAACCAATTAAAGTAGGAAATACTGAACGAGGTTGATCCTCACCAGCAAATCCATTCTTTGAGATCCCCGTACCGTTATCTACAACAAGTGCCTTAGCACTTAAAAAACTTTCTTCTTCTGCCATTTCAAAATTTCTCCTTAATATATAATTATATTTTTTAGATCAATTTTTTTAATTTTTACAATAACGCTTTAATTATTTATATTTTTATGTATATAATTACCTCTTTTATTTTTTTGAAACAAAGAGTATTGTTAATTGTGGTAAATAAAAATTAAATACATAATAATGCTTTTTGTATATAAATTTTTTTAATAGAGAAATATAAAATACCCTTATTGTTTTAGATTTTTAAATTTGTTCAAACATATATTTAAGTAAATGATTTCCATTTACGTACTTATTGTAGAGTAATTGTCTTAACATATTTTATCAAAAACATTCTTTCATTTTTTTCAAATTAGTCCAATTTAGGTCAAAATTTTAGTGATAACAAAAAAAATCAATTGGTGTAAGAATTAGTTAAAAAAATTTAGAACTGATTTTTTACGATGATAACTTCGTTCTTAAATTTCTTTGCTATTTTATAAATATTAGATTTAATCCATAATTTTTTTTAAGAGTAATAATAAAAATAAGAGTAAAAAATTGAATATTTCTTAACGAAAAAATTTCGAGAAAAAAATAACATGGATTTAAACCCTGATTATATTAAACAAAACTTAAGTAAAATTGGAAGAAAAGAAGCAAACTCTCTACTAAGAGAGTGGATTGTTAGCTCGAACGATCTTAATCTAAGAAAAAAAGCTCTAAAACAATTAGGAGCGATTGATGATCTTAAAAATTTCAAATTTTTCGAGCAATTATATCTTTCTGACGAGAGTATTGAGATTAAGTTAATATCTGGGGAAATTTTGAAAGAAAAATACTGTAAAAATAAAAACCTCATACCGCTTTTGGAATATACTCTTTTTAATGTTAATAATTTGGATCAAAAGTTTCTAGCGGTAGAGACATTAAATGCGATAAATAATAAAGAATCTCGCAAAAAAATAAAAAAATTTTTAAGAGTTTATATTAAATTGGAATTAAAAAATAAAATTAAAGAATTTCTAAAAGAGATTTTTACAAAAGAATACGATTCCTCATTTTCTCAATTTATTTTAGATATATGCTTTAATTTAATCTTATACGATTATTATATAAAAGAATGCGGATACAATGTCACCTTGCGTAATGGTTTTATTATTTTATTAAATTGTGAGGGTGCAGGTTTAAAATACATAGAAAATATAATAGGGTTAAAGAAGCTTGTAAATTTAGAGCACCTTTTTATTCAGAGAAACGATATTAAGAGAATTAAGGGAATTGATCACTTAAAAAAGCTGAGAAGTCTTGACCTTAGTAAAAATAAAATAAAAAAAATTGAAAATTTAGAAAATTTAGCGAACTTAGAAGAATTAGACTTATCTAATAATAAGATTAAGACCATTGAAAATCTGGATTTTTTAAAAAATATGAAAAAATTATCTCTTGAGGTAAATTTAATAGAGAAAATAAATGGCTTAAATAATTTAAATAATTTGGAGGAATTAAATTTAAGTAATAATGAAATTTCAGAAATTAATAACTTAGATTCTTTATTAAAATTAAAAAAGTTAAATATTTCTCTTAATAAAATAGAGATGATATCAGGATTGGGAAGGCTGAATAATTTAAGATTCCTTTATCTTAACGATAACGAAGTATCTCAAATTAAAGATCTAGAAGCTTTGTGTGAGCTGAAAACTCTTAATCTTTCAAATAATTTTATTGTACGAATTGAAGATTTAGACATGGTGAAAAATTTAAGGAAATTAGAGCTAAGTAATAACAAAATTGAAAAAATCGAAGGACTCGGTAATCAAATAAAATTAAAGGAACTATTTCTCGATAAAAATTATATAAACAAACTAGAGGGGTTGAATAACTGTCAGAGTCTGATAATTCTTTTTCTTGAGCATAATAACATATCAGAATTTAAAACTGAACATATCAAGCATTTAAAAAACTTAAATTTTATATTTTTAAACGAGAATCCATTAACACCAGAAAGTTGGATTTGCTACAAAAAAAGAAGGTGGTAGTCTATTATTCAGCCTTTTCTTTTTTCAAATCTATTTGAACATTGAAAATAGATTATTGAATGATGTTAAGTTAAATTAAGAATAAAATAATATATAAAGTTTTCAGTCCTATTTTTTGACTCTTTTTGTAATGATTTTGTTTAAAAATGAAACATTAATATAATTATTCAGTTTCAAAGGAAGTTGATCTCTAAATTCTTTTGAGCTGAATCTTATTTTATTAAAATTCATTATTATTTTACGTTTTATCTATTATTATTTATTCTAATTTAGGATTTATTGAAATTTATCTTAAGATTACTTCTTTAATTGTAAATAGACTCTATTGGAATGGATTTTAAGAAAAATAACTTAAATATAAGTTTGACCTAATGGCTTTTTAGATAATCGTCGATACATAGTTCCATGATTACTTCATCGTAATAGGTTGAATTCATATAAAATTGCTTTTTTCTTACACCGACTACTTGAAAATCCATTTTATTGTAGAGATTTAAAGCTCTTTTATTAGTAGAAAAGCAACTAAGAATTATTTTTTCTTTGTTATTTAACTTTTTAGATTCGCGGATAGCTACATCTATAAGGTGGAAGCCTATTCCCATGTTGCGATATTTTTTAGATACAATTATTCCAAGATTGCCAACATGAGTAGCCGCTTCCCATTCTAAATTCGAAACCTCACATTGTCCAATTATTGTATATGGTTCTAAATTTGGAATTTCAGCAACAACACATAATTCATTTTCACTTTTAATAGTCTCGTACCAAGAGTTTTTTTCTGCTTCGGATAAGACAGGATTAAAAATAGGAAGATAAAAACCTTCTTCTATAACTTCGTTAAAATTGAACCAAACACCCTCTATATCGGATTTTTTTATGTGTCTTATGATAATTTTTTTTTTATTTTGTAATTCAATAACCTTTTTCATTATTTGTATAATTTTTTCAAGTTTTTTTAAAATTATTTTTATGACTATATTTTTTATGTTAATATTTTTTATGTTATATTATGGACAATGAAAAAGATGAGATGGCGAAAAAAGATAAAGAAAAAATGACTCAGGCATTCAATCAGAAGACGGAAGGTAAAAAGAAACCCGTTGCTAAGGATCTAGTTAAATTAAAACATGTAGAAATTAAAAAACAAGAGGTAGATCAGGAAGCAGTGGAGCTTGCGAAAACCATAAAAACACAAATAGCAACACACGATAGCTTTGATCAGCTATCAAACGATGAGAAAACCATACTTGAAACATTTGAAGGCAAAAGATTATTCTTAACGCGCATAGCAATAATCATTAATCAGAGCAGAGTACTTTTAGGAATTGAACCCTTTAAAAAAGCAGATTTAGAAAAGATACTGGGTGATCTTATCGCGAAAGGTT
The DNA here is from genome assembly GCA_030605085.1 of Promethearchaeota archaeon. The sequence goes on from JAUWBH010000042.1 coordinate 4,095, forward strand.
ATGTTTTATCTGAGATAGTAGGAGATAATAGAGTATATTACCTTTCAGAAAGAGGAAAAGAACGAGCGCTATAAAAAAATTTTTAATAAAAATTAATTTTTTTTTATAATAAGTTTGTTAATATTGATATCTTGCCACTCTCTCGAGGGAAGTTCCCTCCTTATTGTGAGCGGGAGGATTCCTAATTTTAACTCTAGTTGGGCAATTTTAATTGGATCAATCATATTTTTAGGTTTATCAGCTAATATTGGAGCTCCAAAACTAATTTGAAGTGCTCGTGCCCCGACTATACGGGCTTTTTCGTATCGTGTAAGAAAAATAGATCCAATCTTTACATATTTTCTAACTTCTTTATATTTTTTCCTTAACTCTCGAGATTCTAAGAAGCTTGACACGGTTTAACAAACCAAAAACAAGTAGTTATCAAACATAAATGTAGGATAGATTAAAACTTTTTTGGTTTTAATCTCATTAAGATAGTCTTTAAAGAAAAATTTCAATATTATGGGCAAAATTACTAATTTTAGGAAGTTTTAGTGAAGTTTGATTATGCGCGGAGGGGGATTATCACTCAGAATCGAATCGATTCCTTGATTCGAACCCCCGACCTACACGGTGTACTCCCGAACAAATTAGATCGGAGTGAGCGTGTCGTTATAGCCAGGCTAAACCATCCGCGCTTGTTGATATAAGGAACGAAATGAGTAATATGAATTAAATATTTTTTAAAAATTTATTAATTATTGACTTTATTAAATTGTTATTAATATAATTTAAGAAATTAAGTAGACTCTGATATTTTATATATTTTTCTTATATCAAATTACTTAACCCAATTTTCGATTAGATATTTTGGTGGTTATTGTATCAAGCAGTGAAGAATTTATAACCCATTTTTTAATTGGAAAAAATCTAGTAATAAGAAGAGCGTACCAAGAAAATATATTCATAAATTGCCTAAATCAAAATAGTTTAATAGTAATTCCTACTGGTTTGGGTAAGACTATAATAGCTTTAATGTTAGCAGTACATAGATTATCGGAAAAACCAAATTCAAAAATTATTTTTTTAGCTCCAACGAAACCTTTAGTAGAACAACATTTTAAATCGTTTTTAGAGCTCACTTTGCTTCCTCCAGAGTCGTTAAAATCGATAACTGGAGCAACGGTACCAGATAAAAGAAAAGAGATATGGAAGGACACTAAGATTGCTTTTATGACCCCACAAGTACTTCAGAACGATATTATTTCAAATATTTATTCGTTAAAAGATGTATCTTTAATAATTTTTGACGAATGTCATAGAACAGTTGGAGATTATGCTTATTGTTTTATTGCAAATAAATACATGGATGTCTCAAAGGATCCGCAGATAATAGGTCTTACCGCAAGCCCTGGATCTACTGAGGATAAAATTAACGAAATCAAACAAAATTTATTTGTAGAACACATTGAAATTAGAACAGAAAAGGACTCAGATGTAAAACCTTATATCCATAAGGTTGATAATGAATGGATTAAAATAAAGCTACCAAAAGAATTTTTAGAAATAAAAGCTATTTTAACAGAAAAATTAAAAGATATTTATAAATGGTTAAAACAAAACGAATTATTGGAATCCTACGATATAAATAAAATCACCAGAAAAGATATATTGAAGTTAAGTAATATTATCAATCGTAGGATTACATACGCCAGAGATAATAACGAAAAATTTCAAATGTTTTACGCTAAAAAACTAACTGCTAATTCAATAAGAATATCTCACATGACAGAGTTAATTGAAACGCAAGGCGTAAATGTTTTAATAGATTATATTGAAAAGAATGAAGAAAAAATAAAGAAAAATACAGCAAATAAATCGTTAAGAGAACTTTTTAGCGATAATAGCATTAAGCGCGTTAAATATTTAATTTATCAGATACAAGCAAAAGGTATTATCCATCCTAAAATAGAAAAATTAAAACAAATTCTAAATTCTCAAATAGTCGAAAACAAGGATTCACGAGTTCTAGTATTTTGTCATTTTAGAGACTCAGTAAACAATATCGTAAAGTTTTTCGAAAATGACGACGTAATAAGAGCACATAAATTCGTTGGGCAACAAACAAAAGGATCTGATAAAGGTTTAACACAGAAAGAACAAATTAAACTTTTAGAAGAATTTAAAGAAGGAATTTACAATACATTAATAGGTACGAGTGTTGCTGAAGAAGGACTTGATATAGCTGAGTGCGATTTAGTTATTTTCTATGATGTCGTTCCTAGCGCTATAAGGACTATTCAACGTCGTGGAAGGACGGGCAGGAAAAAAGAAGGGAAAGTTTTTATTTTAATGGCAGAAGATACAAGAGACGAAGGGTATTATTGGGCTGAAAAAATAAAGGAAAAAAATATGAAGAAAAGTTTAGAGAAAATAAAAAACACGGAAAACCAATTAAAATCCGGGCAATCTAATCTCTTAAATTTTATTACTCAAGAAACAGAAAGTAAAAACAACGTAGAAGAATTCAATAAAATAGAAAATAGTACAGTTAAAAGGATCTTAGGAGCTGAAAAATTTGAAATTATTTGCGATAATCGAGAAACATCGTCTCCCGTTGTTAGAATTTTATCCTTAATGGGTGTAAATCTTAAACTGGAACAATTAACAGTTGCAGATTACTTAATTTCAGATAGGGCCGGAATTGAACGAAAATCTGCTAAAGATTTTAACGATTCCATAATGGATGGAAGGTTATTTAACGAGTTAATTGAATTGAAAAATAATTTTAAAAGACCAATTTTAATTTTAGAGGGGGATCCTTTTTTAATTTCAAATATTAACGAAAACGCTCTTTATGGAACAATTACATCTATTATATTGAATTTAGGTATAATTGTATATAAAACAAAAGATCCAAAAGACACTGCGATGTTCTTATATCAATTAGCAAAAAAAGAACAAACAGAATCTAAAAGTAAGATTAATTTAAGGTTTGAGAAAGCACCTATAGAATTATCTCACTTATTAGAATATATCGTGGCTGGAATCCCGGGAGTGAATTCTCTCAGAGCTAAGAATTTACTTATCGAATTTAAAACTTTACAAAAAATTTTTATGGCAGATATTCCAGATTTAACTAAAGTTGATAATATAGGAAAAAAAATTGCTCAAGAAATCTATAAAATTGCTAGGCACAAATATCTAAATAATGCGAATAAATAAACAATTTCATTGAAAAGAAATTCTATATTCAAATTTGTTTTCTTCTCTATTTTAAACTACTCCTCCCTAAATTTAGGAAGGAGATGTCTTGGAGTTTTCTTGAATAATCACGATAAAATTAGTAGATTTAAATATAAAAACAATTCTTAAATGAATAAAGGTTTTTAACGATAAAACTAAAAATATTAATATAATTGGATTTATTCAAATAATATATTATTTTTTTTGGTGTATTGGTTTAAATGATTAAATTTAAGGTTGTAATCGCTGGAGCAAAAAATGTCGGCAAAACTAGCTTATTGCGTAGATATGCTACCGGTAAATTTGACAAATCAACCCTCAGCACAATAGGCGTAGATTTTGAAACAAAGAAAGTGAAAGTTAATGATACTGACATTCTCCTTAATCTCTGGGACTTTGGAGGGGAAAAAAAGTTTCGTCTGCTATTTCCTTCTTATGTTTCCGGTGCTTCGGGAGCTCTAATTTTGTACGACTTAACAAATAAAGATTCTTTAACTGACCTTCACAATTGGGTAAACATCATTGATAACGTGCAAAATCCTCCGCGAACTAAGTTATTGCTAGAGCATAAAATAGATTTAGAAGCCCAGAGAGAGATTTCGAGGGAAGACGCCATGAAAATACATTCTAAGTATAAATTTCAAGGGGATATACTAGGTACATCAGCTAAAACAGGAGCAGGAGTCGAAAAAGCATTCCAAATGTTAGGTGCCGAAATTCTTAGAAAATCATTACGAAAATGTCCAAATTGTGATAAGCATTATCCGATTGAATTGAAATTTTGTCAATATTGTGGTCATAAGACCAAATAATCGATTTCTCAAGTGTTTAATAAAGTAATAAATAAACCTTATAATATATTTCTCACTTTTCAATCTTTATCTTTAAAACTGAATAATCATCTTATATAATTAAGAAATTCGAAAAAGAATCTGGTTGAAAATTAAAAACAAAAAAACAATTCAGAGATTATTAATTTTATTTCAATTGAATCTATAAGAGTAACTATTTCTAAAATGATAAATTAATAAATTTAAAAGTTTTATAAAAAATTTATTAGAATAAAAAGAAGCGTTGCGTTAAATTGGTCTATAATATACAAGAAGATATTGATGAAATTATAAATCGCCTTAAGAGAGAAAATATTTCTTTTAAGGATAAAATAATTTTGGTAACTGGGGGCGCTGGTTTTCTTGGTTCGTGGGTTTGTGATGTGTTAATCAAACAAGGCGCGTATTGTATCTGTTTAGATAATTTGTCTTCTGGCAGATTAGAAAATATTACACATTTAATGGAAAGAGATAATTTTCGTTTCATTAATCACGATATTTCTCAACCAATCTTCTTTGGATTAACTCATCATCCGAACGGTATATGTATAGGTGATATCAAGAAGATTAATATCGTTATGCACATGGCAAGTAGAGCGTCTCCCTTTGAATTTCAACAATACCCAATTTCAATTCTAAAAAGTAATACACTTGGAACTATGAATGCATTGGGAATAGCTAAAGCTCACAATTCTTTATTTCTTTATACCAGCACATCAGAGATATATGGAGATCCTCCAAAAGAAGCTGTCCCAACGCCAGAGACCTATTTTGGACATGTAAATCTTGTTTAAGACTTCCTACAAGAGCGAACATCCAGTAGGTCCTAGGAGCTGTTACGACGAATCAAAAAGGGCTGGAGAAGCTTTCATTAAAGCATATGAACTTGAACATAGCCTTAGAACTAAAATTATTAGAATTTTCAATACATCTGGACCGAGAATACGATATGGTCCCGAATTTGGACGAGTGATTCCAAATTTTGTCCATCAGGCCTTAAACGACGAAAATATAACTGTATTTGGTGATGGATCTCAAACTCGGTCGTTTACTTACGTAGTGGATGAAATCGAGGGAATTTTGAAAATAGTTTATAAATACGAGGCAATTGGAGAAGTGATTAATTTAGGGAACAATAAAGTATTTACGATCTTAGAATTAGCAAATATAATAAAAGAATTAACAAATTCTAATTCAAGAATAATTTTCAAACCATTACCTATTGACGACCCTATACATCGGTGTCCAGTGCTTGATAAGGCAAAAAAGATCTTAAATTGGCAACCCTCAACATCATTAAAAGAGGGATTAAAAAAAACAATTGCATGGTTTAAAGATCGTGAGCGAAAAGGAAAAGAGTCAAGATAAAGTAGAAATTGAGAAAAATTTCAAACAGATTCAAAAGCTAATTACGGTTTTTCTCCTTATAGGAATTATTGTGGTTTCTGGATTTGTCGTTTATTATTTTTTGACCCGAGAGCCTCCTCACGTTAGTTTTGGGATTTTAAATGAAAATAAAAAGGCAGAAGATTACCCAACGCAAGTGACAGTTTTCGAAGATATTGATTTTTATGTGACTGTGGATAATTATTTAGACCGTCCATTCACTTTTGAGCTTGAAGTCTCTAAGGGTGACGAAGACACTAAGTTAAGTTCTAAAGGTGCTGAACACACAGAAAAGAATTTCACTACTGATGAAGAAACTTTAAAGGTAAACGAAGAATGGATGTCAGAGGAGTTAACTATTTCTTTTACGGAAGCGGGAGATGATCAATTATTAATTGTAGAATTATACGAAATTCAAGAAGATGGTGGGAAGGAATTTTGGGATATTTTATATCTACGAATAGATGTTGAGGAAGAAGAAGAAGAAGATTAATGCGCGCTACCAATAATTTGGACATCCCCTATCTTTACATATGGAGCTTGCATTGCCCTATATGTTTTAAATTCTTTAGAAATAGCCTCAATTCTATGAAATAAGTCCAATAGATTTATTCCAATCATAGTTTCGTTTAAGCCCTCCTTTATTTCTCCGTTTTTGATTACATTTCCGTGTAATATCAATCCTGAAAAGTCCCCTGTGGCCATATTAGGGCTGTCAGCAGTGTAATCTAATAAGATTCCCTCTTTAACATCTTCTATGAGCTCTTCTTTCATATATTTTCCAGGTTTTAAAATAAAATTAGAAGTACCGATAGTTGGAATTGAGCTGTAGGAACTCCGAGAAGCGTTCCCTGTACTCTCAATACCTTCTTTTGCGGCAGAATAGCTGTTATGCAATAATCCGGATTTAAGAAATTTACCAGATTCAATAATTTTCTTATTTCTACATGGAACCCCTTCCCCATCAAAAATGGATGATCCCACTGCGTTATCTATTAAAGCATTATCTTCAATATTTAAGAATTGAGAGCCAATAATTTTTTCTCTTTTACCAATTAAGAAGCATCTCTTATATTGGAAGGTTTCCGCATTAATAGCTGATGAAATTGGTTTTAAAATTAAATTTATCGTACCTTTCGGCGTTAAAATTAAAGGAGCTTTCATATTCTTTATCTTCTTTCTATTTAAATTCCTTTTAGCATCTTTTAACGCGTTTTTAGCAATTTCAATAGCATTAATATTTTTTATGCTTCTTTCAATTTGTTCATCAAAACCAAACGAGGTCTCTCCTTTATCTTTAACAATAATATTTGAAGAAATAGAACAATATGTCTCTTTACCATTAATTTCTAAACCATTAGAGTTAAAAATAAATCTTTTAGAATAATTTGACAAAAAATCCGCCGATTGTGAAATAGCCAATTCGTCCTCCCTACATATTTTAATTAAATCCTCAACATATTTTATAGAATCTTCTAACTTTAAATTTTTAGTATTATCATCGCATAAACTTTTTACATCTGGGTATTTATCGTAAGGAAATGGTAAATTTTTAAAATCAGGGTCGGCTGTTCCTGCTTTCATCATTTTAATGGACATTTTAATTACATTTTCTATTGATTTTTTTGTTAAATTATTCGTATAAGCAAATCCTAGCGAACCCCGTTTATCAATTGCCCTAATAGAAAAACCAAGATCTTCTCCAATTTCACTATTTTTAACCGAATTTTCTTCAACTTCAATGTTAATATATTCGTTCATTCCAAAAAAAACTTCTGCACATTTTAGACTTGTATCTTGTTGTTCGGCATATTTTAAACTATTTTTAGCTAATGTAAAAAAATCGTAATCGCTATTCATTTAATTTGAACCTCAATAGGTACATCTTTTATTAAAATAAAATGATTTTTAAAAATATCAATATCAAAATTTTATAATACTCTAAAATAACATAAAGAATTAATTAATTCTTTTTTTTTTGGATTTTCAAGAAAATATTAATAAAATACTAATTTAGTGTTAAAATTCAACATAATGTATTGAATTAAAATTAGTTATATATATACTAGAGATACATTTTAATGATTGCCGGAAAAATTGAATTTTTCCTTCTACGCTAATACTAATTAAATCGTTAAATATTATTTTTATCTTTCAGACTTTATCTTCATTACACATGTTTGCGTGCCGAGTAAAACAAAATCCAAAGTTAATTCCTCTAAAGGCTTCCTCTTCAGTCATTTCGGTTTCTTCTGGAACCTTAATTACAAATTCTGTTTCAGTTCTTTTATATTCCTCCATAAAGTCGCCTCTTTTTTTAATTTAGATTAAAATAATTCAATTTTATTATGAGTTCTTTTGGTATTTAAATATTTAAATTTTATCGTGTAATAAAGTTTCGTGGACAAGCCTTTCGTAGAAAGATCTTTTTATTTTGGTGCTACTCCCCTTGTCTTATATCTAGCATCTTTTTCTATGATCAGAGAGTAGAGCACATCCAACTAAACAATTATATTTAAGGGGACATTTTTTACATTGTTCTATATCATAAACCTTTATACATCAATATAATTTATACTCTATTATCTATTATCTTTTAAACACTTATAAATTGGTAAATTATGAGTAAATTAAGAAGCAAATGTGTAATTCTTTTAACAATAGATGCCTTAAGAAAAGAAAGTTTAAAATCATATGGTTATCATAGAAATACTGCTCCAAATCTAGAAAACCTTATTAAAAATGGTACTACTTTTTTAAACGCATACGCAAACGGACCAGATTCACCATCATCATTTTCAGCAATCTTTTCTTCGACATTACCTTTTTTAATCGGGGGATACTCCCCTTTACCTTCTCAAAAAAAAATATTTACTGAAATTCTAAAAGAAAACGGTATTTTCACTTATGGTATACATGATAATCCCTTTTTAGGAAAGCGTTTTAATTATAATCGTGGTTTTGATATTTTTTTAGAAGGACATATAAGTGGGTTTACTAAAAACCATAATATCATCCAAAAAAAGGAACACATTAAAATCTCGCTTTTATTACATATAAAAAAAGTTGTAAATTATAAAAATATCTTAGAAAAAATAAAAAATCGTTTAATAGGTTTTAACACCATAAGAAATTGGATAATATTCAAGTTATCTGGATTAACTAATATATTGTCTCCTTTTATTACATTTGAATATAATGCGCCTCTAATTTCAAAAAAAGTAATTAATTTTTTAAAAGAATTTGATGGAAATTTGTTTTTATTTGCTCATTTTATGGACGTTCATAATCCTTACAATCCACCAAAAAGAAACTTATTGAGATTTAGAGAAAAGGATATTAATTTAAGAGAAAGAGATTTACTATGCAGTAAAATCTTTTTGAATTTTAAAAAATATAAAATAGATGCTAAAATCCTAAATAATTTAATCGACTTATATGATGGAGAAATTAATTTTGTTGATAAATATTTATTAAAAATTTTTAAGGCTATTAACTCAAGATTTAAAAACAACTGTTTAATTATTATTACCTCAGATCATGGAGAAGCTTTTTATGAGCATGAATTACTTCATCATACGGGTAATATTTTTGATGAAATTCTAAAAGTACCTTTTTTTATGATTGATTTAGGGAAAAAACATATTGTTAGATATATTGAAGAACAAGTTCAATTAATCGACATAGCTCCAACGATATTAGATTATTTTGGATTAGAAATCCCTAAATTTTTTCGGGGAATGAGCCTCTTACCTTTACTTGAAGGTAAATCGATAAAAAGAGATGAATTTATCATTGCTGAAGCTTATCAAAAAAATGGTGAGATAAGGAGAAATGAGAAGGATGGATTTAAATTAATATCAATAAGAAAGCATAATTGGAAATATATATTTGATGAAGAATTAAATAAAGAATATATATTTGACTTGAAAAGCGACCCATACGAGAGAATTAATTTATTAAAAGAAAATGATTCAATGTTAAGAAAGTTTAGGAATGTTTTGGGGCAGCATCTTCTAAAAATCTTTGATTCTACTGAAAAATCGAAAATATTAGATATAATTCATAAAATTGATAAATGAATTTTATTTTAATTTGAACATTCAAGTAGGCGATAGAATTATTTAATATCGAACTCTAAGATTAAATAACTATATGAATTTTAATAATTCATAAGATGGACTATATTTTTTAAATCTCAATTATTTTTTAAAATTTGTATTAAATCTTATACTTTGGTTTCAGAACATAGATTGTGTACCTTTATATAACACATTCCAATGTTAATTCCTCTGAAAGCTTCTTCTTCAGTCATTTCGGTTTTTTCTGGAACCATAATTACAAATTCTGTTTCAGTTCTTTTATATTCTTCCATAAATTCGCCTTTTTTTTTAATTTAGATGAAATTAATATTAAACATTTAAGAGTTTTTCTAATGTTAAAAATCTAGATTTCATTTTATAAAAAAGTTTCGTGGATAAGCCTTTCGTAAAAATATCTTTTTATTTTACTATTCTCTTCTAAATCGGTAGAACATCGCTTTTTATGTTCAAAGAATAATATACATCCCCCAGAACAGATATATTTCAGATCACATTTTTTACATTGTTGATAATTATCAACACTTAATCTTGAATATTTTTCTAGCGTTCGATGATGCCAATCAATTAATTTATCATCTATTATATGCCCTGTAGGTTCAGAGAAAACACAAGGTTTAAGTCCACCTCTAGAGGTTATTGAAATTGAAGTTCCGATTCCGCATCGTGTTCTACGTACATTTCTCTTGAAAATTTTGGGAATTTTCCATCCTAAATTCCAAATCTCAATTAAAACATCTCTTAACTTATCAAATACTTCTCTAAATGTAATAGAATATTTACCTTTATTTCTTCCCCTTGTAATAGTAGGAGTAAGTATTAGACCGACTTTTTTATCTGGATCGTGTTTGATTAGGAATTCTTTTAAATTGGACGCTATTGAATCTATGTTTTGTGGCATAAGACACACCCCAATTCGAAGAGGTTTATCAAATTTATATATTGTTTTAAAAGCTTCTAAAACTTTAGCAAATGCAGCTGGACCACGTATTTTATCATGGACTTCTGGTGTAAATCCATCAAAGCTAAATTGTACATAATCCAAACATTCGCATAACTTTTCCCATCCAAATTTTCCTCCGTTTGTTGTCCCATTTGAAAATAGCACACTTTCATGCCCTTGATACCTTATTTTTTTTAAAATTGTTAATAAATCAGGATAAAGCGTAGGCTCCCCACCAGTTAAAGTAACTGAACCATTGGAAACAAACGAAGAATATTGGTTTATAATATTTAACCATTGTTCAGTTGTGAGTTCATCCTCAAATGTATTTCCCGAATCAGCATAACAATGAACACATTTTAAATTACATCGATTAGTTAAATTAAGTACAAGTTCAGGTGGAACATAAGTTATTTCAGCTGAAATATCATTTGCGTAAAAATGAGCTTGCTCAATTTTTGAAAGAACTGAATAAACTTCTTTTTCTTGACATTTATCCAACACAGTTCCAAGACTATTCTCCTTTATTAATTCTTTGAAAACAGTAAATTCCTCGTTAGATAAAACCATCCAGGTGGGTCTATTTGGTATAATAAGTAGGTTATGTTCTTTAATTTTATGAGTTGTGAATTCTTTTGCAACTTCAATCATCGAGTCTAAATTATACCTTTTTTCTCGCATTACTAAATGCCTCTTTATACTATAAGAATTGTTTTAATTATGTTAAGAATCTTTCGCTATATACTATATATAGTAAGTAAATATATATAAGGACTGATTTAATCCAATTTAAAAATATTTGAATTTAAAAAAAATAGTTTAATTATATACTTCACAAATCAATGAACCTTTCAATATCAAATAAGATTTTCTTTGTTGAATTTCGTTCGAAAAACTTTAATACTCTTTTTTAAATTAGTTAATTATATCGTTAGAGTGAGCGATTTTTATGGAGAATTTCGAAAATCTGGAAAAAGCACGAAAGGAAGCACAGCTACGAAACATTGTCCCCTTTAGAGGTGCCCAAATGCCACAATTTGAAGCAAACGTCCTTCAAGAATTAGAAAAACAATTAAGTACACAATTTACAAAATTTGATAAAGTTAAATGGTACACTAAAATGGGATTTACAGCTGAAAATCAACGAATTACTGGAATTGGTATTAACGATTGCGGAGTATTGACTCTCCCAGAGTCGTTAAACAACCTCTCCTCACTAGAAAAAATATATTTAAATGATAATAAGCTAACGGCTATCCCGTCTATAACAAAGTTAGAATCACTCCAAGTATTATTCTTAAGTGATAATTATTTAACGATGCTCCCAGAGTCAATATCAAATCTTAAATCACTCAAATACCTTTGTTTGAGCGGAAATAAGTTAACGACGCTCCCAGAGTCCCTAGGAAACCTCTCCTCACTAAGAATACTATATCTACACGAAAATCAGTTAATGATTCTCCCAGAATCTATAGGTAACCTCTCCTCGCTCCAAAAACTTGTTTTGGACGATAATAATTTAACCACTCTCCCAGAGTCGATAGGCAACCTTAGATCTCTTGAAAAACTATGGTTCGGAAATAATCAGTTAACGACTCTTCCAAAATCTGTAGGTAATCTCTCCTCAGTTAAAGAGTTAAGGTTATATCGTAATCAATTAACGACCCTCCCAGAGTCCATGCAGAATTTATTAAAGTTAGAAAAACTTTGGATAAGAGGAAATCCTTTAGTTATCAGTCCAGATTCAAAAACAGAATCCATATTGAAACATTTGGAAAAAAAGGGTGTTATTATTGAAAAATAAAATTACTTCCTTTTAAGATATAAGCCTTCAAGTAAAAATATACCATTAAAAATAATAAATTATTTTATTATTCCGCAAGAAACTTGCTGAATTTAATTTAAACCTCCTACGGTAACGCTTTCAACGCGAATATATGGTCCTCCGTCGCAAACTCGAACATTCTGGCCTCCCTTACCACACATGCCATCGGAGAAATGAAAGTTATTCTTATCCCCGATTGCTGAAATTTTATTAAGGATTTCCAATGTCATACCAGATAACGCCACATCTCTCATCATTTCTTTTTTCTCTCCATTTTCAATCTTGTAAGAAAGTTTGCATTTAAATTGGAAGTTTCCTGTGGTGGTATCAGTATAACCGTACTGAAAGTCTTCGCAAAGCACACCATTTTTCGTATCTTCAATCATTTCTTCTAAATTCCAATCTTTTGGTTCAAGAATCGTAATTCCCATCCGAACTTGAGGTTTGGAGCTATTTGAAGCAGCTCTTCCGTGACCATTTGGGGCGACATCCATTCTTGAGGAGGTTTCTAAACTATGTAAATAATTTTTTAAAATTCCATTTTCGATTATTATAGTCTTTTGGGAAGGAGTGCCTTCGTCATCAACAAAATAACTGCCAAATAATTCGTAGGGTAAATTTATTTTTTTCCCCTGCCCAATGGTCGGATCGTCAATAATATTCACATATTCAATTGCAACTTTTTTGCCAATTTTCCCTTCTAAGATGCTTTCTTTATTTAAAACAGAATCAGCCTCAACTCCATGCCCAAGAGCCTCATGAATGATCGTACCACACAATTTTGGGTCCATTATAACAGTAAATTTCCCACCAACAGGAGATTTTGCGTCTAATAATTCGACTGCTTCTTTTGCCGTTTTGTAGCTTAGGTTATTAGCTTTTTCAGTTTCTGCTATTTCAAACCCTCCAAGCCCTCCAACAGAATTTACGGCTTTTTGAAGGTTTCCATTTTGTTGAGCAAAGACTAAATTAAATATGCGTAAGACGGATAATTCTTGATAAATATAACTCCCAGATGAATTTAAAAACAAATTATAGAAGTGACCATCTATATAAAATGTCCGGGTATTTTTTATTTTGTCAGAATAATTGGAGGCAGTATTTTCAAAGTTCTTTACCAAATTAATTTTTTCTTCTATATCAATATCCTCTAAATTCTTCTTACTATTTATTTTAAAATTTTTAATTAAAGGGTCTCTCTCTTTTATTTTAAATTTATTCTTGCATAGAGATTCCGACAATCGAGCCAATTTAATCGCTTTTATAAATCCATTCGTTATAGCCTCTCTGCTTAAATCTTTAATAACGGCAAAACCATAGCCTCCATTAATAAATGTTCGAATTCCAGAATCTCTAACTTCAAAGGACGATATTTCTTTACTTTTTTGATCTGTGAAATCCAAACTAGTTCCAGTAATCAAACCAGATTTAATGTCCCAATACTCGATTTTATTTGAGGCTATTTGATTTAACTTTTTGATTAATTTCTCGTCAATTATTTTTAAATCTTCTATAATTTCCATATTTATTGATATTTAACTTTTCCTTTAAAAAAAGTGTAGAAAAATAGTTTAAATATTTTTGTTTTTTAAAATTAAATTCTATTTTAAGATTATCTAATTTAATTTAATGTATTTTGAAAGATTTTCGGTTTCCCTTTTCCTTTTTAATTCTTTAATAATTGTTATCGCACCATTTGTAGTACATTTTTTAGAAAACTTAGTTGATTTTTGAAAGGTAAAGGAACGATTGCAAAAATAGCATTTTTTTTTCTTAATTACTTTATTGGAATAATACCATGCGCCACAATGGTAACATCTGAAAAAATAATATTTTCGTATATTTTGCATGGTAAATGATAAAAAACCAATTTTTTTTAAATTCTTTACGAGTATAAAAAATTTCTAATTTTGTATATAATTTTAATAAAAAATTCTATTATTAAAGAATGAAAAAATTAAATTAGATTTATAAATTATTTAATTTGTATATAAGAGAAAAGTAGGTTTAACTTTTTATGAAAGGAAAGAAAGTTTCCTCCGACGAATTGGAGGAAAAAAAACTTAGCAAACTAAACATTGATAAATTAACGCATTTATTTATGGATACAATAAACGAACAGAATTTAAAATTAATTGAAGGAATTGAATACCTCATTATCGAAGATTTTGAAAATTTTAATAAAAACTTGAATTATGTTATAAAAACAACAACCGAAGTTCAAATTAAAAAAACATTCGAATCCAAAATTCATAAATCAAAAAAGGCTTTTTTTACCAAAGCTGACAGATTAAAATTATTTAGTAAAATTAACGGTATTAAAAATATTGGCGAATTTTTGGCAAATAAGATGCTTCTTTACAGAGTGATTTTTCCAGACGATGACTTTAAATTTAGGTTAGAACTTATTTTAAAATCCTTAAAAACCATTTCTAACAATTTAACTAATGCTGTAAAGTTAATTGGGACAGACCTAAGTAAAGCTCACGATATTTGCGAAGATATTAAAGAAGAAAGACGGAAGATGCGAAATGAAGAATGGACATTGTTAAATCGGTTATGGAACTACGATATGGATTATTTAAGTCGAACATTCGCTTATTTAAAGGATTTGCTTGAAGGAATTATGATGTTAGCAGATCACATTAAAAATTTTTCTGAATATATCCAATTCCTTGCCACTAAATATTTAATTTTTAAATAAATATAATTTAAAGGCATCACTTTATGGAAGCTGAACTAAGTTTAATATTTATTATAGTTTTAATTGCTTTAGCTCTAGGACTCTCTTTTTCCATAGGAGCAAACGATGAAACTCCAGCCCCCCTTGCTGCAGCAGGAACTCTTAAGTTTAAAGTTGTCTTAATTGTAGGTGGTGCAGGTCTTACGATTGGGACAATATTTCTCTCTCATGGAGTAGCAAGTCTAGTTGGCGAAGGAATCTTAGGACCCGGAATAAAATATACAACATTTATGTTATTAGCTGTTCTAATAAGTAGTATCGTGTGGTTAATAGTAGGAAGTTTTGCCGGAATTCCTCTTTCAAGCACACATAGTTTAATTGGAAGCATTTTTGGAGTTGTAATTGTCTACGCTTTATTTGTTGGAAGCGTTGATCCTACTACCGCGTTTAATCAAGAGATACTCGCGAGAGTGATAATATCGTGGTTTATTTCACCACTAGCGGGGCTATTAATTACTTATGTGCTATATAAAGTAATTGCTAAATTGTTTTTAACAAAAAATAAAGGATTAAATCAAATAGAAAAATCAGAGGAAAAATTCGCGTGGGCGTTGGTATTTGCTGTTTTTGCCGCAACTATATGGACGGGAGCAAATTCAGCTGAAGCTCTGGGAATAATTTATGCGCTTTATAGTAACGGTTCGCTAACCGTAGAAGAATATTGGATTTTTGTAGTCATTTGCGGAATATTCGCATTTTTAGGTATGTTTTTCGCTGGAAGATATGTTATTCGCAATCTAGCAACTCAGATGACCGATACTCGTCCAAGCGAAGGTTTTATATTGCAAGTTTCAGCGTCAATAATTCTCGCTATAGCGACAATTTTTAGCGTTCCAATAAGCCATAGTCATGTAATCGTTTTCAGCATTATTGGACTCAACCTAGCTCAGAAAAAAGAGGTTGATTATAAGAATATTGGCAAAATGACTATTTTTTGGGTTATAACTTTTCCTATAGTAGCGCTCTTTGCAGGATTTTTGTATTTTGCATTCGTGGTAAATGGATTATACTAAAATATACGATAAACTTTTTAAATAAAAGATCTATTCTGGTTTGTTAATTATTTAAATTTTAATACAATAATTTTTATTTCTTAATTCCTATTTTTTTATAAGATATTTGTGATGTACTAAAAATATTAGGTGAAAAATTACGGGATCACTTATAGAATACTTTAAAATGAAAACGGCAAAAAATGTGTTGACAAAGAGCATCCAACATGCCTGTAAAGTTCAAGAATGCGTGAACGAATTAAACACCGCTGTCGAAATATTGTTAAAAGAAGGAGACCTTGAGAAAGCACGCGATTTTTTCCATAATGTTGACCTATTGGAAGACGAGGCGGATACTTTAAGGCGGGAGATTCTACAGGACATATCTAAAGGCGAATTGAATCCAGGCGTTCGAACGGACTTATCGCACTTAATCAAGCGACTAGATGATGTAGCCAATTGTGCAACAGGAGTAGCGAGACGCGTTAATACGATCCCTATGAAGTTTTGGGAACAAAGTAGTGAGGAGACTATCAATCTTGTGCTTGATATAATGAAAAACACAGTGCAATGCGCCGAATATCTAGATAAAATTGTTATAGATTTACTCCAAAAAAGGAAAAATGTTAAAGAATTTAATAAGCAAATAAATTTATTAGAGCACAAAGTAGACGAATTAAATATAAAATTAAGAAAAAGCCTCCAAGAAACTCATTATGACGTTAACATTTTTACAATTTTTACAGTGGGAACAGTATTTGATATAATGGAGGCGATTTCAGACGCGATGGAAACTGTTGCCGATTATATTATGCAACTATTGAGGAGTGCCACTGTTTAATAAAAATCTTTTTCTAATTTCTTCGTTATACGAAAAAATTAAAATGTATGTCCTAAATTTCCTATTGTTTCAAATTAATTATCAGCTTTTTAATAAAAAGAATATTATTAGATGATGTATTTATTTCAATTAGGAAGAGATCAAAAAAGTGAAAAAATAGATGAGCCATAAATTTGTACATCCTATTGAAACGCGTTATCGAACTGAGATAGCTGATATATTTACGGAAGAAAAAAAGTTAAAGAATTGGATGTTAGTAGAAGCCGTTTTGGCTAAAGTTCACGCAAAGTTAGGTAATATCCCTAAAGAAGCCGCTGAAGAAATAAATAAAGCAAGAGAAAGAGTTAATCTAGAAAGAATAAATGAAATTGACAGAGAAATTCATCATGATTTAATGGCAATGGTCAAAGGTTTAACAGAGCAATGTGAAGGAGAGGCTGGTAAATATATTCACTTGGGAGCAACTAGTTATGACATCGAAGATACAGCGATTGCTTTACAATTAAGGGACGCGTTAAAATATATTCAGAATTCTCTAAATGGACTATTAAAAGAGTTAGTTAGAATCGCGGAAGAAAAAAAGAAACTCGTGTGTATAGGACGAACCCACGGACAACACGCTATTCCAACCACATATGGAATGAGGTTTGGTGTGTGGGCTTACGAGATAGATAGACACCTTGACAGAATATCCGAAACTTTGAATCGAATATCGTACGGTAAAATGTCTGGTGCAGTTGGTACTATGGCCAGTTTTAGTGATAAAGGGATTGAAATTCAAAGATTAGTAATGAAAGAACTTGAACTGAATTCCGTTTTAATTGCCAACCAAGTAGTACAAAGAGATCGAAGCGCGGAAGTAATTTTATTAACCGCATTAATCGGACAGACTTTAGCTAAGATTGCAAGGGAAAATCGAATTCTGCAAAGAAATGAAATAGCAGAGATGTTTGAACCTTTTAAGAAAAAACAGATTGGGAGCTCAACAATGCCACATAAAAGAAATCCTCACAAATCTGAAAGAATTTGTAGTCTTGCGAGAATAATTAAATCCAATGTAATTCCTGCGTTAGATAATGTAATTCTAGAAGATGAGAGAGATTTAACTAATTCTGCTTCTGAGAGAGTTATTTTTGCCGAAAATTTCATTCTATTGGACTTTATAATCAATGATCTAACTCAAAATCTCAAAGGCATCGAATTCAACGAGAAAAATATTGATAAAAATCTTAATCTTACAAAAGGCGCGTGTTTAGCCGAAAAAGTTATGGTAGAGTTAGTTAATAAAGGAATTGGAAGGCAAGAAGGACACGAGATTTTGAGACAAGCAGCTATAAAAGCCAGAACCGATGATAAATTTATAAAAGAGATTTTATTCGAAAATGAAAAAATAAAAAAGGTATTCACAAAAGAACAATTAGGGGATTTATTAGATCCTCATAAGTATTTAGGTAAATCTGTGGAACAAGTCGAAAATGTGGTTAAATATCTAAAAAATAAACATAAATTCTAAAAAAAATGGCAGAAAATAACAATTTATATTCAAAACTAGGCGTATCATCTAAAAAAGAGGATGTACATGAAGCAATCAAAACGATCGATAAAGGGCTTTTTCCCGGGGCTTTTTGTAAAATAGTAAAGGATGTTGCTGGCAGAAGGGACTATTGTTCAATATTTCACGAAGATGGAGCTGGTACAAAATCAAGCTTAGCGTACATGTATTATAGAGAAACTAACGACATCTCTGTTTTTAAAGGCATAGTTAGGGACGCCATAGTTATGAATATTGACGATACTTTATGCGTTGGTGCCACGGGAGATGTTTTTCTGTCGAATACGATTGTGCGAAATACGAAGTTTATTTCTGGAAAAGTAATTGCCACAATTATTAATGAATATGAAACTTTCAGTAAAAAATTATCTTCTTTAGGGCTAAATATAACTACATGTGGGGGTGAGACTGAAGATATTGGGGATTTAATTAAAACATTATCGGTTTTCGCGTCTATTTTTACAACGATGAAAAAAGAAGATGTAATTGATGCAAGTAATATAAATCGCAATGATGTTATTGTCGGTTTGGCAAGTTATGGAAAAGCATCGTACGAGGATGAGTACAATAGCGGAATTGGGAGTAATGGATTAACCTTAGCTAGACACGGGACGCTCTCACACGAATATTTTAAAAAATATCCAGAGTGCTATGACCAAAATCTTGATGAAAGATTTATTTTTTTTGGCAAGAATGAACTAACGGACATAGTAAAGGAAATTGATTTAACTATAGGAAAAGCTCTATTATCACCTACAAGAACTTATGCTCCTATAATATTAGAAGTTTTGAAAAAATATAGGAAAGAGATTCGTGGAATTATACACAATACTGGTGGAGGTCAAACTAAAATTCTAAACTTTGGCAAAGGCATAAAGTATATTAAAAACAATCTATTCAAAATACCAATAATATTTGAAATCATTCAGAGATCTTCAGAAACTCAATGGAAAGAGATGTTTGAAGTCTTTAATATGGGACACCGAATGGAAATATTATGCGAAGAATCGATAGCAAAAGAAATAAATAAAATTGCTAGAAATTTTAATGTTGATTCAAAAATTATCGGACAATGCGAGAAATCACCAAATAAAGAAAAAAACATTTTAGAAATAAATTCTGAGTTTGGTTTTTTTAATTATAATTAGGAGGGTAAACAGATAACTGCAATATTTGATGTTATTTGCGTAGGTGCTGCTTTAATTGATATGGTAGCTAAGGTTGAGAGGCATCCTGTTGAGGATGACGAAGTTTTTGTTTCAGATTTAACTTTATTATCAGGAGGAGCTGCTGCCAATACTGCATATGCTTGTGCTAAATTAGGACTATTAACTGCCTTTCTTGGGAAGTTAGGATATGACGACACCTTTGGAGCTAAAATACTTAAAGATTTTCACGATGTAAAAGTTACAACAACGCTAATAAAATTTTCCAAAGAATATGGTACAGGTTCAGCTTATGTAGCCTTAAATAAGGAGGGAGATCGCAGAATTTACGCTCATAGTGGAGCTGCCAATTATCTATCTAAAGATGATATTGTAGAAGAAGAGATATTTCCAACGAAAGTGATCTATTTAAGTAGTTTAAAAAACTTAGAACCATTCATAAAAGTAGCAAAGATAGGAAGAAAAAATAATATTAGGGTAATATTAAATCCTGGAATGCTAATTATAGATCAAGGGCTCAATAACATAAAAGAATTGCTTAAAAATACAGATGTTTTTATATTGTCGCAGAGGGAATATCAGACGCTCTTGAACATAGAGGAAAGTAATTTAAACGAACAAACTATTAAAAAGAAAGCAGAAACACTTTTCAATTTAGGTATCGAAAGAATTGTAATTACAGTAGGTGAAAAAGGAGCAATTCTAATGGATCGCCATAATTTTGAATTAATACCTCCAAGTAAAGTTGATAAGGTTGTTGACACAACAGGAGCAGGAGATGCGTTTTCCGCTGGATTTATTTATGGTTTTGTTCGGAATTTAAGTTTTGAGTTTAAAAATCTAAAAAAGAATGTTAAAATTGGTAATTTCGTTGCCGGACGATGTATACAAGAGCTGGGAGCAAGAAATGGGATTCCAAATCCCGATCAAATTAATAATGCCATATTTTAATCCT
The DNA here is from genome assembly GCA_030605085.1 of Promethearchaeota archaeon. The sequence goes on from JAUWBH010000042.1 coordinate 24,656, forward strand.
AAAAAGCAAAATTTATAACTTTTTAATTTAATTATTTTTTAATTATTATTATTTCTACTCAAAGATAATTTTAATGGAGTTTTCTAATAACAAAAAGAAAAAGCTCTTTACTGAACGGTTAAGATTCGTCACAGAAGTGGTTATTGTATTTATAGGAATCTTCTTATTCACGCTTATACCGATCTTTTTACTTCCATTGTTTATCAATAAGACTTCTATTTATTACGGTCCCTCGTATTATTTTTTAAGAGCCTTAGGAATTATTATCGCAATTCCATTGTTTTTATTTATCTCTAACATATTATTAGAATCGCAAAAAAAAGATTTAATTACTGAAATAGATGAAAGTCCCGCTATGAGTCACTTAAAACTTTATTCAATGGATAAAGAAAGTTTCAAGGATCAGCTATTATATGGAATATTGATTTTGTTCATAATTTTTATACCTTTAGATTTTTTAATTTACTTATTAATTCCACAAATGCTTGAATATAGTGGAGTTGCCTTAACTTCCTACGCAACAGATTCATATTTATTGCAAAGTTATTTTATATTTCTTTTTTCTGTAATAATAATTCAAATATGTGTAGCAATTTACGAAGAATCGCTAACAAGAGGTTTTTTAGCTAAAAGAGGGGGTGATTACTTCCATAAAATGTCAGCAGTAATCATTTCTTCACTCTATTTTGGTATTATGCATTTTGCTTATTTTTTTAACCCTATAAGCAGGAATTATCCAATCTGGTTTCCATTTGTTTGGTTTCTGCAGACTTTCTTAGTTGCCATTATGCTTGGAATTTTAATATTAAAGAAGAAGCGCTTATTTCCATTAATTTTTGCTCATGCAGTAAATAATATAATTTCCGCTCACGCTGTTTGGAATTATTTACAAGGCAACGATTTTAGTTTAGTTGCAATTTATCTATACCTACCATTGTTAATTATCAGCGTAGTTTTATTTATATGGCAATTTCCGAGAATAAAGCAAGCAACTTTGACAGGTTTAAGTGAGTTTAAGACATATTTTAAAAAAGATGAGATAATTGGAGAGTCCAACGGAGATTTAATATTTCGGTTATTCGTTGATTTTTTAATAGGTCTTTTTATCATAGTTATAGGATTTTTGTTAATTTAAAGGAGAATATTTTTATGGTCAAATTAGGGATAATCTCGGATACTCACATTACGAGAAATAGCCATCCTAAACAAGTTGAAACCTTATTAAATCAATTACAGCAAGTTTTTAAGGATGTTGACGAAATTATTCACGCAGGAGATGTTAGTGAAGAATTCTTTTTAAAAGACTTAAAGAAAATAGCACCTACTAAATGTGTGGCTGGAAATATTGATAACATAAACAATCTCAAGAGGTTTATCAAATTCGTAGTGGGTAAGTATAATATTGGAGTCATTCATAGGCGCCCATGGGATTTGGAAGATTTTTTTAAAAAAAATAAGTTGCATATTCTAATATATGGTCATACCCATACACCTACAATTAAAGGAACACCATATAAAACATTAATATTAAATCCTGGTTCCCCAACTAAACCGAAAGCCCCTCCTCCTAAAATTGGATTTAAAAAGCCAGTGGCACGACCTAGTGTTATTACTTTAAACATTGAAGAAAATGGATTATTGACTACATTTTTAATTAATTTAAGAATGTAACCAAATTTTAAATCTTATTTCTTTCTAATAAAAAGAATTTGGAGATTTATTTTATTTGTATAAAGTGTATAAAGGATTTTCAATCCAACTTAATAAAAAGAAGTTTAAAAGTTCTAATTCATTTCAACTTTCATAATTTTTTTATATTAAATACCTTAAATAAATAATACAATTTAAAAAAAAATGAGCTAATTACAAATGGAACCTGTTACACATCCAAATCTCTGCACAGATCACCCTGAATGGAACGAGTCATATTATTTTGTTTTTTTCAATAAAAGACATAATTTGGGGGGAATGTCGCGATTAGGTTTTAAACCTAACAAACCAGAAGGAATGAGTTTTTTTCTTCTCTTTTTACCTGATTGCTCAGCCGCAATTTATCATCATACACAAGAAACTAAAGACTATTCAAAATTACCGAGCGTAGGGGGCGTGTCTCATAATTGTGAATCCGATGGAAGTTGGCATTATGAATTTCAAGGAAAAATGGTTATAGTAAAAAATCCGGAGGATTTAATTAAGATGCGTGAGCAATTAAAATTAACTATGGTATTAAAGGTGCTACGCAAAAAACTATTCAAGCGGTTTGTTAAAATGAACCTTAATTTTACTCCAATAAACGATGTGTATGAATACAGTGAGTTCATGACTCCTGAATCTTTAGAAATAGGTAAAAAGGCAGGTGATAAACATTGGGAACAAATTGCGATTGTATCGGGGGAAATTCAAGTTGGGAAAGAAATTTATGAAATTCACGAAACCATTGGACAAAGAGACCACACATACGGAGTACGCGATTGGACAGGTGTTGGTAATTGGTTATATTTTGTAATATGGTTTAATAACAATTTAGCGATTAATCCCGCAGTTATAGTTACTGATGACGGACGGTTAAGCACAGGTGGTTTTCTATTTAAAGATGGAAAAAATATTCCATTAAAAACTATAAAAATTGTAGATCAGAAATTTCGAGACGATGGGATTTACCCGATTAGTTCAAAACTTGAGATAATTGATGCTTTAGGCGATAAACATTTATTAAAAGCAGATATAGGGTTAATTATCCCTGTTCCTTTTCAAGATAACGAAGGCAATCAATCAATCTTAGTTCAATCGATTGGTAATTTTGAATTAGATGGAAAAAAAGGGGGATATGGAACATTCGAAACACTACGAAAAGTCAAAAGAAACACGAACTAATCCAAGAAGGATTAGTTAAAAAAATGGATTTAGTCTTACTTAAAATATTTTAAACAAGGATATAAAGCAAATATAAATAAAGATAAAATTAAATATGTTTTAGGTTTTATTATTTATATTAAAAAGAATTTAGCGAAATGGTATTTTAAATATGGTCTCCAAATTAGAGATGGTCCTAAAAGAACTAAACGAGAACGGAAAATTTCGTGCTTCTTTGTTTTCAACTAGTACTGGCTTGGTTCTATCCTCTCAAAAGGAAGACGATGTTGACGAGAGAGTTGTTGCTGCTATGGGATCGTTATTGAGCGATGCAGCAATAAATGCGGGAAAAGAAATGAATTTATCAGAAGCACAGGTAATGAAAATATTCTATACAGAAGATTATATAATATGTAGGCATATCCACATGGCTGATGAAAAAACGCAATTCATTTTAGCGGTACTCTCTAAATTGCCAGAATCTAATGATGTTGAAAAATATTTTGACCAGTTGTTAGATTGGGCAGTTGAAAACTCCCAAGAAGATTTAGAAAAGCTATCGACTATTTAATTTTTAATTAAATTTTCGTGTTTCTTCTTAGTTTAAAAATTCTGTTTTAAGATCTTAATTTATTTGTTTATAATTTAAAAATGCAAATTATAAATGTTTAAATTGTGTTTGAAGGATCAAGAAAGCAACTTTTATAAATAAACATGGAGATTTGGAACAAATTCAAGTTGGAGAACTCGATGTACCTAAAATCGGTCCAAACGAGGTTCTTATTGAAGCAAAATTCGCTGCGTTAAATCATTTAGATATTTTTTTAGTGAGAGGTTGGCCTGGATTAAATTTATCAATGCCTCATGTTTTAAATCCTATCATTGATAAAGTGTATCCTCTCGAACAAGTCAAAGAGGCGGAAAAATATTTGAGTGAAGGAAAACAGTTTGGAAAGGTTTTATTGGAAATTTCATGATTTATTTTATAAGAGAGAACTAAGGAATCTAAAGACTTCATCAGCTGCTTGTTCCTCGTAGCCCCAATAAAAATGATCAGCACCATTAATAATACTAGATTCTTTAGGATCGTTGTAAAAATCGTAATGGTCTTGAAATTTATTGAAATTTGCAATATCGTCCCGATCTCCCTGTATAAACAATTTTGGTTTATCTGTTTGAGATAATTTCTTATATTTTGTGCCCATAAAATCCCATGGAAATGAAATTGAGGCATATCCAATTATTTTTTCAGAATAATTTACAACAGAGCATCCGATCGCCGCTCCATATGAATACCCACATATAAAAATTCTTTCAATATTTTTATTATTAATCAAAAAATCGATACAAGCTTTAACATCACTTAATTCACCTCTTCCACTTGAATGTGCCCCAGTAGATCTTCCAACAGCTCTAAAATTAAATCGTAGACAAGATATATCATTATTCTTAAATATGTTAAAGACCGCAGAAACAACATTGTTATGCATATTACCCCCAAATTGAGGATGTGGATGAGTAACTAAAACAACTAGCGATTGATAAGAGCGGGATTGAAAGAATTCAGTCTCTAGTTTTATGTCATCGTTATTAATAAAAAATTTTTCAGTTTCTACCATAATCTTAATTAAGTATTGAAATTATAAAAATTATATAAAAGAGAACTCAAGGATTATGAGCTATAATAAAATCGTAATTGAGAAAAAATTACGCAAATTTTTAGAGGAAGATTGCAATATCAGCGATGTTAGTGCATTGAGCATCCCTGAGGAGGCCGAGGTATCAGCAAAAATCATCGCAAAGAGCAACGGATACATTTCTGGGCTTGAAGAATTAAAAATTTTGTTTGATTTATTAAAAGTTTCAACTAATTTTTTAAAAAAAGAGGGAGTAGAGGTAAAAAAAGGAGACATTATCGTTGAGTTAAAAGGAAATGTAAGAGCTATCTTACTAGGAGAAAGAGTTGGGCTCAATCTCATTACACATATGAGTGCCATTACAACAACTACAAAAAAATTTGTTAAAATCATTAGAGAGTCAGGAAAAAAAGTTAAAATTGCATGTACAAGAAAAACTCTTCCGGGTCTTAGAATCTTCGAGAAAAAAGCTGTTTCTTTAGGTGGTGGCGATCCCCATAGATTTTCGTTGGATGATATGATTTTGTTAAAAGATACTCATTTAAGGTATTATAAAGGAGATGTTGGAAAGCTCCTTAAAGATGTGAAGGAAGTTGCTAGCTTTTCCAAAAAAATTGAAATTGAAGTTGAAGAACCCAACGACGCCTTAATAGCAGCAAAAAATGGCGCAGACATTATTATGCTTGATAATATGTCTCCCGATCAGGTTGATGCAGTAATGAAATTATTAAGAGAGAAAAAATTACGAGAGAATATTATAATAGAAGTATCAGGTGGAATTAACGAAGATAACATATCAGAATATCTGAAATATTCACCTGACATAATTAGTTCGAGTGAATTAACTCAATTCCCGTCAGAAAAATTGGACTTATCATTACGATTTGATTAAAAGTATTTGAATTAATCTATAATTATTTCATGAATTGAACATAGTACTTCTTTAATTTTAGATAATGAATTTTTCAAATCTTTAATTAAACCAAATTCTCCCACAGCCAAAATAATTTCAATTTTTTTATCTACAATTCTCCAATCTGTTATAGTTTTAATGATTTTACTATAATGACTATATATCTCGGATAATTCGTCAATAATGACTTCTTTAAAAGGATAAACTAAACTAATAATCATTATTTTGTAACCTTCAATGTTTTCGAATTTTTCTTGGACTTCAATGAAATTTACGATAGCCTCTCTTAAGGCTTCGCTCTTCGAACTGAATCCGCTAAAATTACGGATTTTTTCGAACCGATCTAACAAATCATCGCTAATTTGTAACGATATTATGGGACCCATTACGACACCATGTTGCGCACAATTCGCTCAGCTGAAGTGTCGCAACCAAGTTTTTTTTTTTTAGTTTATTAAAGTTTATTATTTTTTAAACATTAAATTTTTTACTTTTTTTTAATTTACATGAATTTTTGTATAAATTCAATACTTTGAGGTAAATCCCTTGCTGATGATAATTCGATGACACATGATCCTTTGTAGTCGTACTTATTAATTAACTTAAAAATTTCTTGAAAGTCTATCTTGCCAGAACCGAGCGTTGGATGAGTATCCGAATTTTTACTAAAGTTATCAACTAAATGAACATTTTTTATGAGATTATGGAACTTTTCAAATATAATCGAAATATTTGCATCGCAAGTCCATGCGTGAGAAGTATCAAATGTGAGAAAAATATCGTCTCTATTCAATTCAGTTAAAAATATTTCGAGTTCTTTCTCATCTAACAAAATATTCGTATTTTTAGGCATGTTTTCTATGCATATCATCACATTCGAATTAGCAACGGAGTCCAATAATTTATTAACCGCTTCTATCAAGTTTATTTTGTTAAACGCTCTAATTGAAGATAGTAAGAAGTTAGCCAAACCGGGATGAATAGTTAAAATCTCTGCTTCAATTTGCTCACAAATTTTAGCCGTTTCGACATATGACTTTACAGAAGCTTTGGATATTGTTTTGTTAAGTGAACAGAGACATAAATCGATGAATGGTCCATGGATTTGTTTTTTAATTGAAAAAGAATTACATAAATCAGAAAATTTCTGTACATTTTCATTTGAGGACAAATCTGGAGGATCTAAAACTAATTCACATATTTTAATATCTTGTTCTTCAGCATATTTAAGACATTCTTCCGAAGCTTCAAACAATAAATCAAATAATGATTCATATTTTTTCGAGAGAGCTAAATCAATTATATTTCCGAGAGAGCTTATACCTAATTCCATAATTATACATACAACGTTTTAATCTTTAAGAAATAGATCAAATAAAATAAATTTTTCAAGATATATAATCTGTTTTAATTATTCTCAAGTTAACAATAAAAACTAAAAGGAAAACAAAAATAGTATTTTAATTACATTTTTTGGGTCTTAAATTTAATATAAGCAAGTAAATGAAAAGCAACGATATATGCTAACATTAATACAATTGCTATTAGCACATGTACTGTCCATGAGTTATAAAAAAGTCCTATTACCGCAATCTCTGCGTATAGGAGAAAAAGATAGGGAAAATTTAAAAAATGTGCAAATAACGAAAAAGAAATTGACATTATCAAAAAAATAATAAATCCAATTATCATAGCATAAAATTCAGAACGAGAAATTGCACTACATAGTAAATATATCGAAGAATATGCGAGACCTACAAGAAAATAATATCCAAGACAAGCAAATAATATAATAGGTATTTGACTATAAAATATCAAACACATTATTATACACTCAACTCCAGTAGGCAATAGAAAGGCTAAGACTAATAAGAATACTGTTAATGATTTACCGATAAAAAAATTCTCTTTTCCTGCTTTTGAAAACTTTTCTAATTCTGTTTTTTTATTTAATTCCCCAGCGAAAATATCTGCTACAAAAAAATTGAGTAAAAATCCTATAATTGCCCCCATTCCTGTAAAGATTCTCAACAGGAATAGATCGGTGTCAGAAGGGAGAGAGAAGTATATAAAGAATGAAAATTGTAAATTAAAAGATACTAAAGAGAGAATTATAACAACTAGAAATCTTTTTTTTTTAAGCAATACTTCAGATTTAACAATTTCATATATGTAGTTAAGATTTATTTTATTTTTTATGTTCAAGAAGAACCCTCAATTTCTAAAATTATAAATTATTTTAGATTTATTTAGAAGCCCTTAAGCATTTTTTTTGGACAACACGCAAACAATCGCTTAAACATTGTGCGAAATTTATCTAAGTTTTCTTTTTCTAATATATACGGTTCTCCAACTTGTAAAGATCCCCAATAAATTTTTGCCATTTTTTCTAAAAATACGGCAAATCTTACAGCATGGTCTATTGATTTTCCACATATAACTGCACCATGATTTGCGAGGATTGCAGCATTATTAATTCCTAAAGCTTCTATTGCACTTGTACCCATTTCTTCCGTGTGAGCCTCTGTAATTTTCGAACATTGAATCTCCCCACCGAGAAAGATGATTTGTTGCTCCATTATAATTGGTAGATTTCTTCTAAGAACAGAAAGCATTGAAGCATAAGTTGGATGAATATGAATAACACATCCCACTTTTGGTCTACCTCTGTACACTACAAAATGCATCTTAACTTCTGTGGATGGGAACCATTTGCTTGAACCTAATACATTTCCATCTAAATCCATATGAACGATTTTTTCTGGAGTTAGTAGTTCATAATTAATTGATGAAGGAGTCACTAATATTTCGTTTTTATTAATCCTAACACTTGTGTTCCCCTCTCCATCTGCGACTAAACCTTTAGAATAAATTTTTTGGGCTCCTCTAACAACTTCTTTTCGTAATTGTTCAATTTTATCGTTTAGCATATATGCTTTTTAATAAATAAACCTTAATGAATGTTAAGTTTTTAAAAAATCTCTCGACTCTTATCATTTATATCAATCTAAGGAAAATCAGATTCTATATTAATAACTTGAACTAACACACATATTTCAATAGAATTTTCTTAAATATGGGTCGATTCGTTTTACATTGTGATTTGGATAGTTTCTTTACATTTATTAGGAAGATTTATCAACTTTCGTATAATCTTTATTAATTCAATGTACTCTAATCTTATAAATTGAATTTTTTAATATTGCACTTATAAACCGAAAAAAGATTTACATGAACAGATTCATTTTACATTGCGACTTAGATAGTTTTTACGCTTCTGTTGAGGTTCGAGCCAATCCAGAACATAAGGGAAAGCCCGTAATAGTAGGCGCAGATCCCAAAGAAGGAAAAGGTAGAGGCGTGGTATTAACTTGCTCTTACGAAGCGCGAAAATTTGGATTGCATTCTGGTATGCCTATATCAAAAGCGTACAAGTTATGCCCTCATGGAACGTATTTAAAACCAACTTTTAAAAAATATTCAGAGGCTTCTAATAAAGTAATGGACATTTTAAAAAAACAAGGTCCTTTATTCCAACAAGTAGGGATTGACGAGGCGTATTTAGATATATCGGATATCTGTTCAGATGATGTGGACGTAAGGTTTCTTATCGAAAAAATAAGAAAAGAAGTATACGAAAAAGTGGGCATTACAATCTCAGTTGGGTGCGCTCATACTAAATCTTTAGCTAAAATCGCGTCGGGGACGGCAAAACCTAATGGAATAACACTATTTCAACCGGAAAACTTTAAGGAATATTTAAAAGATCTAGATATTACTCGTATTCCAGGAATAGGAAAAAAATCCAAAATTTACTATCATAAAAAAGGGATAACAAAAATTGGAGATATAATTAACATTCCACTTCATAAAATGATTGAAAAATTCGGAAAACACGGTAAATGGGTATGGGATGTAGCACATGGCTTGAGTAATAGTAAGATAAGCAAAACCCAAAAAATAAGGAATTCTATTAGCAAAGAAATAACTTTCATTAGAGATACAAATAATTTTAAATTAATTTTGCTAAAACTATTTCAACTTAATGAATTAATTAATGCAAAAATTAAAAAGAAGAATTTTTTCTATCGCACCATTACATTAAAAATTAGACTCAGTAACTATTCTACTTATACACGTTCAAGAACATTTGATTTTTCAATTCAAGATAAAGATGTCTCTATGAAAACAATTCTAAAGCTATTTGAAGAATTTTATAAACAGAATAAGGAAATTAGATTGATAGGTATAAAATTTTCTAACTTAATAGCAAATCTTAAAAATAAACAATTAAAAATAATAAATTTTGTGTAAATTGGATAACAAAATCATAAGAATTAAATTATCAAATTTAGAAAAAAATCTTAAGGCTAAACAAACCAATCTAAAGTTTTTTATAACTGTTTAAAAAGAGGATAATTTTTAATTTTATTCAATCAGTTTTAATTGAAAAAAATTGATTTCTAATAAAGTCAGCTACTTCGTCATGAAGGATGTTGTTAGTAGAGAGAATGCCTGGGGCCCTTAATATACACTTATTTCCTTCGAATTTCAGGCGTTCTTCGTCTAAATCTGTTACTTTGCCTCCAGCTTCTCTCACTAGCAATTCTCCAGGACAAAAATCCCACGAATATGCTTGAAGGCCAATAATTGGTTTTATATATATATCGGAGCTACCGTCTGCCACCATGCAGAATTTTGCCATACTATCCATTTGAACTCTATTAGATTCTTTTATTCCAATCTTTTCAGCAAATTGTACTACCCATGGTAAATTGTAGTGTAACGATTCGCACAACCGAGCATTTTTTATATCGTTTTGATTGCTAACATTTATAGGCATAAAAGGTCTCCCTCCGTAGGATGCTTTTGCTCCTTGACCTATTTCTGCTGAAAAGATAGCAAGTCCTTTTTCATTATAGTTTGGTACCGCAATAGCGCATATCTTTGGATCCGAGTCAACTAATAAACTTATTCCAATTGCGTACGACAATCCCTCTTGGAATCCTATTGTGCCATCGACAGGATCAACTGTCCATTGACGATTCGAATAGCGTCCACGATAATTTAAAGTCGTTTTTATATCGGTTATATCATCAAGATCTAATCCTTTATAACATTTTTTAATCATACTCTCTGCTTTCTTGTGAATAAGTCCACTTTCACTTTCTTCTGCAATAATTTGATCTTCAAGAAATTTTTCTTTTAATTTATCTATTATAAATATTTGAGAAGTAAAATCTGCCAAAGTAGTTAGAGATTTATCTTTTTTCTTAAATGATTCAAATCCTTCTTTCCTAAACCACTCTACGATCTCAGAAGCTTTAACGACAAGCTCGATTGCCGTAAATATTTCCTTATTGTATTCTGACATTATTTATATCACCTTGAAATATTTTTTCCTATTATAGTCAAGAATTTTAAAAAATTTTTGAAATCTTCTCTTCTAACGAATTGGCGATTTCTTTTTTAAAATTAGCGAAGATACTAATATCCCCCTTCCAATTGTCTAATAAATCCGTCGTATACTGTTGAAAAAAATTTTTAGCTATATTTTCTAATTCTCGCATAACTTTTTTTGTTTTAACTTTTTCTGAAGAGGTCGCAATAAATAAAACATCATTTTTTTTCAAAATGCTAAAACGCATATCACTCACTTCTAAATTTGACATGCCACCTTTAGAGAAACCTTCTGCATACGAATTTAATGCAGTCATAACCATTCCAAAAGCTTGATCATCAACTTTTTTAGTTTCAGAATTTAAAACAGTGAGACCGTCCTTGAGAATCCAGAGATTTTGCAGAATCTTTACCAACTATAACCACTTTTTAAAAAATACTTAATTATATTCTTATTCCTATATCTCAATAATTTAAAAAAATAATTGATTAAGTTAAAATTTTTCATTTTTTTTTATTTTGTACTATTTTTACAACTATTCGATTAATTCCTATATTTTGTGTATAAGTAAATATTATTTTTATTAATAAAAATAGATACTACGCCTCTAAGTTGTAATTACACTCAATTTATAACTTTGTTTTATTTTATTTTTTTTGCTCATACTAAAAGTATAGGAATT
>JAUWBH010000097.1 GCA_030605085.1 Promethearchaeota archaeon
AGTTTATTAAGAGAATTATATGAATTAAATAATAATATAATATATTTATTCGGAGGAATGATGATTGGTGAATTTTTTTCAGATTGCATTGAAGAAGTTATTTGTAGGAAGGACATATATCCAGGATATAGGATTATACCAACGAGAGAAACATTTGGGAGAAGAAAAAAAAATTTATTTTTCCCTCAATTTGGTAGAACAACCAAAATAGAGAATATTGCTTCACCACCTTACATTAGAATGTTTGAGTGTAATTGTTTATCATGTTCAGATTTTTATGAAGGGGGGGTCTTCAATAAAAGAGATTGCTTAGAGGAACTAGAACATAGTGATACTAGAAAGTACTATCATAATTATCATTCATTTCTCTTGAAATTGGATAGTAATGAAGATATTGAGCAATATCCTAATCAATTATTAGATAATATAAAATTAGGTACAAAATGGAGGAATGCATTAAATGAATAGCAAACTAATAAATATAGTTAATGATCCATTGGATTTTATAATCTGGTTTTTATATAATAAAAAAAAGAAGTCTGGAATCACTAAATTAATGAAATCTTTTCAATTATTTACACATTTTGATAAATTTCAGAAATTAGGAGATTTTAAAGCTGACCAATTTGGTGCTCGAGATACTTATTTAGATGCATTAGTCTACAAATATGATAATGTTCTTCTAGATATTGAGGAAGAAAAAATATCTCAAAGTGAAGAGAAATTTGATTTCTTTAAAGTAAATTTGATAAATCAATATAGGGAGAAATTAAATGAAAAAATTGAAGAATTAATTAAAAGTAAAGAGAATCGAGACGATTATAATCTTATAAAAGCAATTGCATATTTATCTGATAAATATAATTATAACGAATATCTAAGATTCACCTATACACTATCCCCTAAATTAACAGAAAAATCGAGGATTAAACCTGAAATTTTTACTATTCCTGATGAAATTGTTAGGATTGAAACAATTGATTTTTTAGAACATCTACCAAAAAATTATGCGCTAGAATTTCTAAAAAAGAACCTCCCCATTATCATTAATTTTAGTTTAATACAAACAGAGTTTAAAGAGGATCTTAAAAAGATTCTGTATGAATTATTAAGTTCTGAGAATATAACTTCCTTAGTCATAGAAATAAAGGAATATATCTTAAAACTTATCGATAGCGTTGATTTTACTAATTATAAAATAATATTAAGAAATTTCTTTGATATATTAATAGAAAATGAGGAAAGTAAACTTAATTCCATCGAGAAACTACACCTGTTTAAATTTCTGATATTATTCCATTATATAACTCAAAAGGACTTAAAGAAGTATTATGAATATTGGAATAAATCTAAGTTAAAAGTTATTTTTGGAAATGAGATTGAGGACAGATATGATTAACAATTACATTCTTGATACTACAATTTTAATTGATCTCTATTTTGGGTCAAGAAATAGAAAAAAATTAATTGAAAATATAGTAGGAGATTCTCAGAAGTACGCAACTTATCTGATACTAGGAGAATTTAACAGAACTATATTCGATACACTTAGAAAAATATTAAATCTCTTTTTAAGAACTGAAAATCTATTAGATGAATTTGAAAGTATTGATGATTTCGTTCAAGATGTTATAAAAGACATGTATTTTTTTTCAAGTCAAGAAGCTAGTAGAGTCATTAAATTGATTCCATATTTGAGGGAAGAAATCAAATCAAAAATAGAAAAATATCAAAAATTTAAGATATCCTTGAAATATCCTATAGAAAAAATTATAGATGATGTAAATATGTATAGAACTCACCTCTTAAGCGATATGATACCTCTAGAATCTTCTTATGAATGTCGGAATTATCTTCGCCAGCTATTATTAAAATTAGAAGAGGAAAAGATTATTTTTGAAAAACCCTTTTGTACCATATGTGAAAAAAGGGCATTAGAATACTTTAAAGAAAAATATCTTACAGAATTAAATCTTTTTAAAAATAATAATGAGCTGCTAACCAAGCAATTTAGGAAGGAAGAGAAAGAGAAATTTCAAAACGCATTAAAAATTCTTTTAGAGATTTCTAAGGAAACAAAATTAGATGGGAGAAAGCATATATGTTGGAATTTAATTGATATTTTTCTAGTTCTAGAAGCACCAATTGATTTTATAATTTTAACAACAAATTTAAGACACCAAGAATCATTCGCTAAATTTATTAACAAACAGATTACTGGTATAGATTAAGAAATTAATTTAGAATTTATTATTTTGTATTCTTCAATTTTTCCTTGAACCACACTTCAATTCCTTTAATCAGGAGCATTTTACTAGAAGATATGATATAAAATCCAAGAATCACAATGAATTGAATAATAACTGCATTTTGTCATTAATAGATGCTACATCTTCTTCAATAAAAATTTTTTGCATTTTTATCATATTTTTCCTGAAAAATTCTAATTCTTTTAAACCTAGTATTTTATTCCATAATTTTCCTTTATAAGCAACACAAACACTCTGTTAGTAACTGACTTAAAGTTAAAGTTAAAGTTAAAGTAACTGTCTATTGGCGAGCTTACATCGCTTAAGTATCTCGACTTAAGCTGGAATCCAATCAAAAAAATTCCTAAGTCAATAACCAATTTAAAATCATTAGAGGTTTTGAAATTAAATAGAAATCGGATAACGCAGATTCCAGAGGGTATTGGTGAGCTTATATCTCTTAAACATCTCGATATAAGTAATAATTCAATCAATAAAATTCCAAAATCAATTACAAATCTAAAATTTGTTATTTTAGAATAAATACTCTCAATGAAAAGTATTTAAACTTTCTAATTCAAAGTATAATAAGTATATACTAAAGCTTATTTTCAAAAAAATTGTGAGATTAGGGTCTAAAATGAGCAACGATATAATTTTTCAAAATATAGTAAAGATTTGTGGCTCTAAAAGCGTATCGAATAAACCTGAGGTACTAAACAATTATTCAAAGGATTTGAGTTTTTTTCCAGAAAAAATACCAAACTATATAGTGTGGCCAACAAAGACGGAAGAAATAGAAAAAATCTTAAAATTGGCGAATATTGAAAAATTTTCCGTTATCCCTGTAAGTTCAAGTTCAGGTCCTCGACATCATGGAGATACTATCCCTCATAGAGATAATACAGTAATATTAGATCTTTCAAAAATGAAAAAAATTCTTTCTATCGATAGAAAAAATAGAGTAGTTATGGTAGAACCTGGAGTTACTTTCAGCGAGTTAATTCCAGAACTTCAAAACGAAGGATTAAGGTTATTATTACCCCTACATCCACGTGGTTCTAAATCTGTTTTGACCAGCGCACTTGAAAGAGAACCAATAACGATTCCTCGCTATCATTGGGACAGCTCTGATCCATTGTTATGTACCGAAGTTGTGTTTGGAACGGGAGATCTTTTTAGAACTGGAAGTGCAGCAGGTCCAGGAACAATAGAACAACTGCAAGAAGCAGGACAAGCTCAGGTAAATCCAATGGGTCCAACTCAATTTAGTCCTTTCAGAGTTATTCAAGGTGCTCAAGGAAGTATAGGAATAGTTACATGGGCGACACTTAAATTAGAGTTAATTCCTACGATTCAAAAAGTTTTTCATTTACATTCAGATAATATTCAAGAATTAATGGATCTTCAACATGAATTAATTAAATATCGACTATGCGATGAAATATTCATTTTAAACAATTTAAATTTAGCTAGTTTAGTACAAAATAACTCAGATGAGATTGAAAATTTAGCAAAATCATTATCCAAGTGGAATTTAATTTTTATTATAGCTGGAAGAGGGAAATTAGCCAACGATAAATTAGCATACTTAGAGGGCGATATAAATGAGATTATTAGAGGTCTCAATCTAGAAAGTAAGAAATCCATTAATAAAATCAATGACAGCGAAATTATAAAATGCGTAAGTGAACCATCATCACGATCATGGAGAATGAAATTAAAGGGAAGTTATCAAGATATTTTCTTTTTATCTAGTTTCGAGAGAATTCCCGATTTTATCTCAATTGCAGAATCTAATTTTCTAGGTGATTTAGGGATTTATGTTCAAGCTATAAACCAAGGAACTTCTTATCACTGTGAATTTGATCTTTTTTATGATCCTAACAATAATGAAGCTGTAACAAGTGTAAAAGAGAAATCTTTGGAAATTAGTACTATGCTAATGGATTCTGGAGCTTTTTTCAATCGTCCCTATGGTTTATGGGCAAAAGAAGTGTATAAACGACATAGTGATCAAACCGAAGTAGCTATGAAGAAAGTAAAAAAGATATTTGATCCGAATAACATTTTAAATCCTGGAGTTTTATGTTTTGAAGATTAAAATTAATTTAAAAAAGTTAGATTAAAAATTAAATATTTTAATTAAAAATTTAAAAAGTTCAGACGATCGGAATGAAAGAAGAAGAATATCAAAAAATGATTAAGCGTTGCTTGCGTTGTTCTATATGTAAATGGATTCCGCAAGTGCAGATTAAATCACAGAAATATGCCTCTACATGTCCTGCTATTGATATGTATAACTTCCATCCTTATAGCGGTGGCGGAAAGATTATTTTAGCTTTAGCGTTAGAAATGGGCAGAATTAAACCTTCTGAAGAATTAAGAGATATTGTTTATAAATGTACTGAGTGTGGAGCCTGTGCTGTCTCTTGTAAATTCCTAAACTCTTTAGAACCATTAGAGATTATGATGAGACTAAGGGAAAAGCTAGTTGAGGCGGGAGTTGGTCCCATGCCAAAGCAGCAGGAATATATTGAAGCCGTGAAAAAGGTTAATAATCCATATAATGAACCTCATGAGAAAAGAGGGGATTGGTTACCTGACGATATAATCCTTGATCCCGACGCTAAAACATTATATTTTGTAGGATGTACCTCTTCGTATAGGAGAAAAGAGATGGCCATTGCGGCTGGCCGGATTTTAAACATTGCTCGAGTCCCCTTTAACATTTTACAAGACGAGGAGGTTTGTTGCGGTAGCCCTATCTTGCGAACAGGAGATGTTAAGACTTTTGAAGAGATTCTCAATAGAAATCTAGCTGTTATCGAAGAAAAAGGCATTGAAACTATAATCTTCAGTTGCGCTGGATGTTACGATACCTTTAAAGTCGATTACCCTCTATATAGAGAATATAACTTTAGAGTATTACATACTGTAGAATTATTTGACGAACTGCTCCAAACTGGGCAGCTGGCATTAACAAAAGAAATTCCATTATCAGTTACATATCACGATCCCTGTCACCTTGGTAGAAATGCAGAAAGATATGAAGAATGGCATGGTAAAGTTGTAAATTTGATGCCTCTGGTATCTATTAATGTTCCTCCAAAACCTAAAAGAACGGGTTCAAAAGGGATATATGATGCTCCAAGGAATATCTTAAATAAAATTCCCGGATTAAAATACATAGAAATGGAAAGGATTAAAGAATATGCATACTGTTGTGGAGCTGGAGCGGGCGTTAAATCAGCATTCCCAGAATTAGCATTATACAGTGCCAAAAATAGAATAGAAGAAGCTAAAGACACTGGTGCTGATGCGTTAGTTTCTGCTTGTCCTTTCTGTTCCACAAATTTACAGGATGGAATAAGAGAAAGTGGAACTAAACTAAAATACTACGATATTAGCGAGCTATTATTGATGTCGTTAGGTTTGGAACCAGAAAAATTAAAGAAAGCTATGGCGGAGGTGGCTTAAATGGTTTTAGAAAAAGATATACTTAAAGAATTCCAAGACGCTGTTGGACCTGAAAATATTAGTGATGGTGAAGTCATGACAAACGCATACGCATATAATTGGTGCATGGAATTTGTCAATTATATGGAAGATAAAGAGCCAATACCTTTTTCACCTGTGCCTAAAGCTGTGGTATTATTTTCTTCAACGGAAGAAGTTCAAAAAATAGTAAAACTCTGTAATAAATATGGAATTCAATTTAAAGCTCAATCCACGGGATTAGGTCCATGGAATCAACCGTCTACTGATAATTCTATAATTGTCGATCTTCGCAGAATGAATAAAATTGTAAAGATTGATGAGAGAAATCTATATGCGGTAATAGAGCCCTATGTAAGCGGGGCACAATTACAAGCAGAAATTATGAAATTTGGATTAAATTGTCATATGCCGGGTGCTGGACCACAAGTATCTCCGCTTGCAAGTGCTACTTCCATGAATGGACCTAGTTTTACATCTCCTCAAACAGACCACAGCGCTCGAAATGTTTTGGGTGTTGAGTGGGTCTTACCCGACGGAGAAATCTTGAGGTTAGGATCGCAAGGATTAAAGAATAATCCGGACTGGTTTAATGGTGATGGTCCAGGCCTTAGTCTTAGAGGAATAATGCGCGGGTGGGCAGGTGCTAAGTCAGGTATTGGGATATTTACTAGAGTAGCAGTTAAATTATTTCCTTATCCATGTAGTACTGATTTCAAATTGAAAGGAACTTCTCCTAACTACGATTTTGAGATTCCTAACTTTATCAGAATATATGTTATGGCCTGTAAAACTTATGATGCTCTTGAAAAAGCTATATTAAGAGTTGAGGAGGAAGAGATCTCTTTTATGTGTAGTCATCTCTCGGGTCTTGCTGTATCGGCTCTATTTGCATTTAGTGTTGAAGATTTATTAGATAAAAGGGCATTTATTAGTATGAAAGTTCCTTTATTTGTGATTATTGCCGCAAGGACTAAACGCGAATATGATTATAAACAAAAAGTTATGGAAATGTTATTGGAAGAATTAAAATTAAAAAATATTATCGGTACTAAATATACACCTAAGCCAATTTTTTACGCTGAAGCTTTACGCTCAAATTTAGGACTTCATGGGTTTATCGCAACAGGGGGCTTTCAATCGTCAAAGGGTCAATGTGATACTGCGGCAGTATGTCTTGAAACTACAAAAAGGGGAATTCCCTTGAAAATGAAATACATAAAGAAAGGGGTTATAGGGAACGATTTAGGAGAAGGTGTATGGATGACCTCATATGAGTCAGGACATTATTTTCACGTAGAATCGCCTACTATGTTCGATCAAACGGACGAGCACAGCGTTAAAGGTATGGCAGAATACATGGATGCGAGTAATCAATATGACTTGCTTAACCATCTTGGAGCACCTTTTTTTGTGGAAGGGAATCATATGCATAACCTCTTTGGACCTCAT
Source organism: Promethearchaeota archaeon (assembly GCA_030605085.1). Next base: position 7,200 of record JAUWBH010000097.1, read on the forward strand.
ATGATGAATTATCATAAATGGTTAAGAAAGATTAAAAAAGCATTTGATCCAAACGATATAGCAGATAGCGGGTTTTATATTTCAGGCAAGGAAGACTTGAATAAATAATTTTTCAAAAGGTGTTGATAATACTCCCTAAAGAAGAAATTAATAAAATTTTAATAAAAAAGAAAGAATGGAAAGAAAATATTTTGTCAAAGTTCATTAGTAGGGGTGATATTAAAGAAGAAATAGAGTCTCCTTCAGGGATTCCTTTAAAATTAGTTTACGGACCTGAAGATATCCAAAACCTTAATTTTTTAGATGATCTCGGATTTCCTGGTGAAGCTCCTTATACCAGAGGGGTGTATCCTACAATGTATAGGGGTAAGTTATGGTCAATGAGGCAATATAGTGGTTTTGGTAATGCGATTAATACAAATGAAAGGTTCAAATTTCTTCTATCACAAGGGCAAACAGGTCTATCTGTTGCATTTGATTTGCCTTCTCAAATGGGATATAATTCAGATAATTGTGTAAGTGCCGGTGAAGTTGGAAAAGTAGGAGTTATAATAAATTCTCTTAAGGACATGGAATCAGTTTTTGAGGGTATACCTTTAGGTAATATTTCAGCGAGTATGACTGTAAATGCCCCCACAGCAATTCTTCTGTCAATGTATATTGCTGTAGGAGAAAAGCAAGGTGTAAATCAATCTCAATTAACGGGTACAGTACAAAACGACATTTTAAAGGAATATGTAGCTAGAGGTACCTATATTTTTCCACCAAAACCATCTATGAGGCTAACGGTAGATGTTATTGAATACTGTTCCAATAATTTACCGAGATTTAATACTATTAGTTTATGTGGGTATCACATGAGAGAAGCTGGTGCCACCGCTATCCAAGAAGTTGCATTTACATTAGGAAATGGGATTGCTTATGTAGAAGAAGTTATTAAGCGAGGAATAGATATTGATGAATTTGCGCCTAGAATTTCTTTTTTCTTCATTACTCAAAGACATTTTTTTGAGGAAATCGCTAAATTAAGAGCTGCTCGGAGAATATGGGCTCGAATTATGAAAGAGCGTATTGGTGCAAAAAATCCTAATTCTTTGAGGTTGCGTTTTCACACCCAAACATCAGGTACTAACTTAACCGCTCAACAGCCTTATGTAAATATCATAAGAGTTGCAACACAAGCTTTAGCAGCCATACTTGCAGGAGCTCAATCACTTCACGCGTGTGGTTTTGATGAGGCCTTGGCAATACCAACTGAAGAATCAGTGAAGCTCTCTTTAAGAACTCAACAAGTATTGGCATATGAAACAGGAGTGACTGATGTTATTGATCCCCTTGGTGGATCTTATTATTTAGAATATCTAACCTCGAAAATTGAGGAGGAAGTAATGAATTATATTGAAAAAATAGATGAATTGGGTGGTATGGTTGCTGCTATAGAGAATGGCTATATTCAAAGCGAAATTGCAGATAACGCTTATTTAATACAAAAAAGAATTGACGAAGGTACTGAAAAAGTTATTGGAATAAATATGTTTGTTTCAGAAGAGAGCTATTTAATAGATACCTTCAAAGTAGATAAAGAAAGTGAAAAAAATGCGCTTAAATCATTGGAATTATTAAAAAAAGAGAGAGATAATGATCTTGTAAAAGAGAACTTAGCAAGACTAAGAAAAGTTGCCCAATCTTCCGAAAATATTATGCCAATAATGATTGACACAGTAAAAAGTTATGCTACAATTGAGGAGATATGCCATGTATTAAGAGAAGTTTACGGTAAGTATCAACCCCCTCAAATAATTTAACCAACCAACGATAGAAACATTTTTATTTTTAGTGCCTATTAATATTATGAATTTAAGAAATTACATCAAGGTAGCTTATAATGACATCACAGATTCCGGATGAATTTATATATGATGGGGAGCCATTTTCCCTTGATGTTTTAAAGGTGAGGATTTGTACATTTGGGATTGAATCATATTTCTCGTCTACAGCTTGCTACCGAGGTTACACCATGAGATATATTTTTACAAAAGACGAACTTATTCTCGACAGAATGCATATTAATGCCAATGATCCTCCAAAATTAAATGGTGTTGAGCCTCAAATTAAAGATTAAAAAATTAAAACAACTTAAAATAGCTGACTTAAATCTCGGGAAAGGAGAAAAAGAAACAGTTAACTTATGCTTAGAAATTGAGAATCCCTTTTTATTAATAGATGAAAAAAAAGGTAGTTCGATCGCTAAAGCTTTTAAAATCCAAACTTTAGGAACTAAAGAAAGCATTCAAGAGATATATAAAAAATTTTTTGAAAAAGAGGATTAAAAAAATTATTTGTTTTTCGTTATTTTTTTTACTTTATAAAGGTAGAAGCTTTTTTTATATATTTTTCAGCGTCTTTAACAATAGATGCAATGATTTCTGATACACTATCTATACTATTAATAATTCCAATACTTTGATCTAAAGGAACAGCTCCATCAGTTATGTTCCCTTCGTAAGCCATTTCGTAGTATCTATTAATTTTAATCATATCTTCGAGCGTTAAACCTTTCTCTTCAGCCATTTTTTCTTCTTTACTTGCAACGAGATCATGGTGTAAAGAATATTCATTTTTCCACAATCTAATTGGTGCTAATACTCCAGTAACTAAAATTGTGTCTTGGGCTTTGGCAGGGGGTACAATATTTTTAAAATCTTCGTGAAACTCGCTCTCTTTGCTAGCTATGAATCTTGATCCCATAGCGACAGCTCCAGCGCCCATAGATAACGCAGCTGCTAAGCCATGGCCCGTGGCAAAACCAGCACATGCTACTACGGGCATATCTGGATATTTTTGTACGACTTGTTGCATTAAAACCAAAGTGCTAACTTTTTCATAAGCCTGATGACCGCCTCCTTCAGTGCCCGTGACAACCAACCCATCAACACCCGCCATAACACATTTATCAGCAAGCCAAAGAGCAGGTGCTACATGAAATTGCTTAATCTCTGAACTACTCTCTTTTAACTTTTTGAAAGCCTTATTTTCTTGTATCATTCTTGGAGTCCCGGCACTAGTTATAATATAACGGCACTGTTCCTTTATTTTAGGATTGTTCATTATAAATTTAGGAATTTTTGTGCAAAGACCTGGAGCATCAGGCTGCAATCTTGAAGTTCTTATGTTAAATCCGAATGGTTTATCGGTATATTCAATAACATGTTCCATGTTTTTTTTCATTTCACCTACGGAACTCTTCATACCCAAATTAGTATGCGACAATACGCCTAAGCCACCCGCATTAGATATGGCAATCGTCAATTCGGTCGTGTAAAATGGCCCCATAGGGGCACCGATTATGGGATGTGTAATCCCCAACATCTTGGTAACATTTGTTTCAATAACCATTTAAATTCACTTTTTTTACTATGTGAAGGCTTTTCTTTTCGCGATAACTTGGTATAGTTCGGTTAAATTTTTTGGAGGTATCGATTCCTCCTCTTTTTTGACTAACTTTCGGGCGTTCTCGGGACATGTAGGAATACAAACGCCACATCCTATGCAATACCCTAAATCTACTTTAGTAACTCCATTTTCATTAATTTTATTAGCTTCCATATGGCATCTAGAGATACATTCGCCGCATCCTGAACATAAATTATCATTGATTTCTATAAAATAATTAGAATTAACATATTGTGCGGGATTTGCGTATTTTTTCATATTTTTTAGGAACAAACATGAACAACCGCAACAACTACAGATCATGAATGGTTTCTGAGCGTTACTTGGGCAAATAACCAAACCCATATCTTGCGATTTTCGCAGTACATCAAGTGCTTCCTCTTTTGTAATCATACGACCTTGTTCGAGATAAATCCGTGGATTACCACGACCAACGACAATACATGTTTCTATTGGGTGATCGCAACTAATTCCTTGTACAGCACTCGATTGTCTACATATACAGGGGCTTAGAAAAATAGTTGTGTTTATATTTTCTATAATACTTTTAATTTCATCGAAATTGGAAATGTTATATTCCAATTCAATACTCTCCTCGACAGGAATGGTTCTCACTTGTAAAATTCCATTTTCTAACATTGCCAAAATAAACCCTTCATCACAATATTGGTCAAAATCTTCTGCAAATTCTTTCGTAAGCCTATCTATTTGATAATCATAAAATCCTGCCGCTAAAAATGCAATAGCATAATAATCTGTTCCGTCTTTTCCCCTAAACCAATTTATTGATCCTTTTTTAGCCAGTGTCAAAAGGGCTTCAGAGAATTGTTCGAGCGTCCAGCCTTTCTTTTTAAAAGGTCTAAACAGTGCTTTTGCTTCCTGAGGGATAAGCTTCAGCTTTAAAGCAATTTCTGCTTCTTGAGGTGTAAATAGATGTTTTAGAATCCTAATTTCCACACCGGATTCTGTCTCAGGATAGTCAATTGGAAGTGAATCAAGATACTTCTGAAGTTTTCTATAGATCTCATCCTCATTTTTTGAACTCATAAAAAAAAATTATTTTTAGAACATATAAAGTTTACAAATTTATTCCGCTAATATATAAAAATTGAAAAAAAAGATTAAAATTTTTGTTATCTTTAGGGGATAAAATACAAGATTTTATAACATATACTCTATTAACAACAGACATCATACAGATTCTAACTATATTGCTCTTTTAGTAGGGTGGGCGTTAATTATAATATCTGAATGTATTTGTATCTGGAAAATAATACAGATAATCAAAAATTCCAAGAACGAAATAATTAATCCAAATTAATTTTTTTTAATCTTATGTGCCCTTTGGATATAATATTATCATTTTTTTTATTAAATTTATCAGTACTTGATTCAACCGACATTTAACTAAACGAATTTCTTAATTTGTAAAAACATCTTGGATTCTATTATTGACTGACCTACATAAATTTCTTATTTTATACATATCTCATTTAACTTTAATCATTTGAAAATTTTCAAAATGTAGAAATAAACATAAAAATCTAAAGAAACTTTATTATAGTAGACTTAAAAAGTATGAACAATATGAAACTAAATTCAACAGAGAAAAAAGAGAAAAATGAAAAAGATCCACTCAGTAAAATCTCTCAAAAATCCGTTGATTTGAATAATATTGTAAAGGAAAAAGAACTTAATGAATTAACTGACGACGAAATTGAGAATTTAACTGTGGATAATCTTGAATATTTAAGACAAAAATACCAAGTTAAACACCCAAAACCCACTATAATTGGAAAAAAACCTTATGAACCTTTTCTTGCGGGACTAACAGAAGATAACTGGATGAGCGTGGGAGATAAAGTGAAGGACGACTAAATTCCCTTAAAATTACCCAATACAATTTCCATTTCTCGTCATATAATTTTCTTAAAACTTATATATTTCTACTCTTAAATGGTGAATTTTAGGCAGATCTTTCTCAGTAGTATGAAGTGTTGCTTTATTTTTTAACGCAGTAGCGATTACGATAGAATCGTTATAAGATAATTTTGTTCGATATTGACATTTGAAATGTCCTGCCTCCAAAATCAATTCTGGTGTGAGCGGAATTAATCGGGTAGGAATATTGTGCTGAAAAGAACGAACACAATTTTCTGCATAGGTCTTTCCCTTAGCTACGCAGAGATGCTTATAAACTTCTATCAATATAACATTAGGCACAAAAGCAGAGATTTTTTTGCTTTTAATGTCTCGTATTAACAATTCTACTTTTTCAGGAGGGTTTTTTTGGTAATAAAGTGAAATGGGTCCTGCGTCTAAGCAAGCACGGGAAGTCATTTATCGTTCTAGCTCCTTATCTTCTTGTTGAGATTTCTTAAATATTTCGCGAAATTCTTCTATTGTAAGTGCTTGCTCTCTTAAAGATTCGATAGATTTAATTGGAATAATTTTTATTGTTCCATCTTCATTTTCTTTAATCACTATATAATCACCGTCATTAATTTTATGTTTCTTACGAATTTCAGCTGGTATTGAAATCATGCCTTTATTTGTAACTTTTACTATTTTTTCAACCATATTATTCCACTAAGTCATATAAATATTTCTAAGTATTTATGATTTTTCTTACCTTTTTTCATATTTCTTATTTAAAAAAAAATTGTCATCAAATGGAATAATAAAAAAACATAACTATAGATGGTGGATGAGCTTTTTTCATTTTAAAATTTTTTTTTATTAGATTTTAAATTTTTTTTTAGTTTGAAAAAACAAAAACAACAATTAATGGCTTCTGGGTATGAAAAAGATTTTCATTAATTTGCTTTCCATTATTTATAATTAATTGATATGAAAATATATCTTATGTAAATTTATTTTAATTTTATTAACAGAAAGAAAATTAATAAAGGAAAAAAAAGAAAGTGATTAATATGAAACATGAAAATTATGATATAGTAATCATCGGGTCAGGGATTGGTGGATTGGCAGCAGCTTCTCTGCTTTGCCGTAAAGGTTTCAGTACTCTAGTATTGGAAAGTAGAAACCGTATAGGGGGGAGATTCTCCACCATTGAGTATAAAGGTTTTAAGCTTCCGACAGGAGCTATTCTTATCCCTGAAGGATGGGTTACAAAACTCCTTGAGGAGATAGGAGTTAATATCAATCTCCTAAAACCAGTATCGCGCGTTTTTTACAGAATTAACGGTAAGAGTTATGAAATACCCCCTGAAATCGGGGTACCAAAGGTTCTTGATATAATCGATAAGCTCGAGAGAGAAGATGCCAAGAAGAGCGGCCGTCCTATGAAACCCGTCGAATTAAGAAAGATTATGAGAGGCTATTATAAGAAAATGAAAGGGATAGAGCACGAAGATATTATAACTGTCCGTGATTGGCTCCTCCAGTATACTGAAAATGAAAGAGTGCATGATGCTTTCGATACACTTTGTACAGGCTTAATGATGGCTCATTCTTGGGAGTTGCCTGTCTCAAAATTTTTCCTTTTCAAGGAGATGACAAAATTTTTTGTAGCCACTAAAGGAAATCTGAACATTGTGAAAGAACTTGCTAAAATAGTTGAAAAAAAAGGCGCAGTTTGGACTAATTGCCCTGTGAATAAAATAGTTATCAAGGAGGGAAAGGCCACAGGAGTAATCGTTGAAAAGGCAGGGGAGCAAATTGAAATACAGAGTAAAATAGTTATCAGTAATGTCGGACCCAAGATGACGGTACACTTAGCAGGACAGGAAAATTTTGACAATGAGTACCTTACAAATATGCGTATTAAACTCAGACCAAGCCCGTGTTTACTGGTTCTAATAGCAAGCGATAAGCCTCTCTGCTTGGAAGGCATCGACGATGGGTTGGAAATACTAATGGGAAGTCGAAGGATTAAAACAGTTATACCTATAAGTAATATCTGTCCTGAACTTGTCCCACCTGGTCAACATCTCCTTTACACTTCGGCTAAATCCGAATCAACTCTCCACCCCATGGATATAAAATATGAAATACAGCAAGTAAAACGCGACATAAAAGATTTTTTCCAGATTTTGAAAAACACGGACGAATTTTAAAAATAAGAGCATGTGGTATTATAAATGAGTGGCCTGAGGGGCGAACATGGCTAGGTTATGGCATGCCATTGGAAACACCAATTCCCAATTTATTTAATGTTGGAGAAGGATGTATTGCGCCCGGACTTATAGGAACTCCAGGATCCGTTGAGAGTGGTTATCGAGTAGCGGATATTGTTAAAAATTTATTATGATTCAATTTGGAAACTTCTTATTTGTGATTATATGGATATTGACGATTTAAAAATTGGAAGAGAGGGAACATTTGTGCCTCCTTTCAAAAGTAATATTAATACAATAAAAAATTACGAAAAATATGGATACGACTCCATATTTTTTGCAGACCATATTTTGAATTGGATACCTGAATCAATTTGGACACCAGAAATTACGGATCTTGCGAATGTTTACAATAGCCCTCATCTCATATACGAGGTTTTCTCCATGATGACTGTCGCTGCTTTAAATACGAAGAAGATTCGCTTAGGCACGGGAGTAACAGAGACTTTTAGAAGGCAACCCGCTGTACTTGCGCAAACTATTCTAACTTTAGATGAGTTATCAAGAGGAAGGGTAATTTTAGGAATAGGGACGGGTGAAAAAGAGAATACTGTCCCCTACGGAATTAAATGGGAGAGTCCTGTTGGTAGATTAGAAGAAGCTATTAAAATAATTAAGAAATTATGGAAAAGTGATAAAAAATTTGATTACGATGGAAAATTCTGGAAATTAAAAAATGCAATCCTGAGATTGAAACCATTTAAGAAAGGAAAGTTCCCGCCAATATGGATAGCTGCTCATGGTCCAAGAATGCTTGATATTACTGGTAGATTGGGAGATGGGTGGCTACCTATCCTTATAAAACCAGATCCATATAAAGAAAAACTTAATATTATCAGAAATTCTGCGAAAAAAGTAGGAAGAAATCCGGATGAAATTACTCCCGCTCTAATTGTTTGTATTATAGTTGATGAAGAAAGAGAAGAAGTTGATAAAATGCTCGAATCCCCCATTACGAAAAACAATTTACTTCCTTTATATAACGAGGATTTTAAGAAATATGGAATGTCGCACCCTCTTGGTGAAAATATTGATAGAACTTTGGAATATATTCCTACATATTACGATAAAAAGTCAATGTTGGAGATACTTGAAAAAATACCCACGCAAATGTGTCGTGATTTTTACCTAAACGGTACTCCTGATGAAATCATTGGTCAAATTGAAGAATATGCTAAGGTAGGTGTAAAACATATTGTTCTCTTCAATGTTTCTCTCCTATGTGGTCTCAAATACATTCCAAGATCAAATAAGTGTATGAAAAATATTATTGAGTATTTCAAAAATTAAGTATCTCCTGTCAGATCTCGTTGAAACTATATTATAATTCAATTTAATTTTTTAAAAAGTTTTTATTTTTTACTACCTACCTAGGTATTCTAACGAAAATATCGCCAAATTTGAAAGGTATTTAATTAATTCATCGTCATTTTCAAACATTTTCATGACTAATAGATGATGATGAATATTTGCCTCAATAATGTTGTATATAAAAACAAATCGTTTTATTATCCTATCTTCTGGAATTGGTTTAAAAAGGTTGCTTGAAGTTCTTAAATTTTCCGCAATTTCTTTACAAAAAATAAAGATTCTTGTTCTGTGAGCCTCAAGCAATGCCTTATCAGATAGAATGGCATTTCTAAATGCTAAGCGATATCCAAGAGTGTTCTGAAAATTTTTTAAAAATTTAGCGATAAATCTTTCAAATACTTCATACAAATTGTTATCCCCAATTTTCATAAAATCTTCGATGTCGAATACGATTTGCTTCGAATTTTCAAAATATTTGGCTATAATATCAGATTTACCATTCGGAAAATAACGATAAATTGTACCAATGCTAATCTGAGCAGTTTTTGCAACATGATTTGTACTGATTTTGTCGTACCCATTTGTTATTATAAGATCGAAAAAAGTATCGTATATTATATTAATTTTTTCTCGCTTATCTCGAGTAATTTTTTTTTTCTTTTTTTGTGTCATCTTGATCAATTAATGAGCAATCACTCATAAACTTTATAAATGAGTAAATACTCATTAACTTAAAAACTTAATTAAAAGCGATAAAAATGGAGAAAATCGATAATTTTTACAAGAAATTTAATGGAAGTTATTATGCATTTATTGGGGCAATATTTTCAATAATCTTTGTTTCTGTTGCGATAATCTTAACCATTCAGAAGTGTGACTAAAAAATGGAAAAATTAGATAGATTTTATGAAAAATTCCCTGGAAGTTATGTGGCGCTTCTAACATTCATTTTCGCATTGACATATCACCTTATCTCTATAATCCTATATAATGATCCCAGTTTTAGTATATTTACACACTACATTAGTGATCTAGGTGCTTCTACAAGTGGTTCAGTCATATTTTGGAGTATCGGTACGATAATATCTTCACCTTTAAGAGTTTTAATTGGTTTCTACTTGCTTGGATTATTGGGAAAAAGGGGTGCTAATGAAAAATACATAAAGATAACCGCATATTTTATAATGATCGGTGCAATTGGTACCATAATGATAGCTCTAAATCCACATGATACTTCACGCTTCTTCCATTTGATTGGAGCTTTTACCTATTTTATTAGTGTTGTAGTCATACAAACATTTTTTTTTAAAATGGAGTTAAAAGCAGAAGATATACCAAAATACTTGCCATTTGTTAGTATCCTAATTGTCGTGGTTTATTTTGCTTTCCTAGGTTTTGAAATATTAGTATTAGTATTAGACTCCTTTAGAAAAATAGCGTGTTTTTTAGAATGGATGGCATTTTTCACATTAATGGCATGGCTGATCCTTCATGGAGTCTATACTTTAAGGACAAAATAATTGTTAAAACATTCTTTTTTTTTTCAAAGTAAAAAGAGAATTGTAGTGAAAATTAATAAATATGATATACCATAATACTCTTAAAACATGAATAGTTAAGATAAATCCTTTATTTAAAAAGTATTGAACATAATGGTCGAGTTAACGGAAAAAAATTTTAGAAAAATCGAGCGAAATTTTAAAGGCAGAATAGACCTAATGAAAAAGATTCCTACAGAGAGTTTAGTCAAACTATTTTTCGAAACATGCAACATCGGACTTAAAAATTATATTGAGACTGAAAAGAAAAGATTTCCGAATAAATCAATAAAAGAAATCATTCTAGATATGCATAAATTTCACGAAAAAATAAAGCGGAGAAGAAAACATAAATGGAAATAAAATACGAATCTGCTTTTAAACAACTAATCACATTTCTTGAGAAAATTGAGAATAAATATGGTATTAAATATTATTTAGTGGGAGGTATTTTAACGAGTTTATATTCAGATCTTAGAACAACTCAAGATATTGATTTTGTAGTCGACATTTACGCTGTTAATTATAATATTGAATCATACATTTTATTATTGAAACAGAATGAGTTTTATGCTTTCCAAGATTGGGAAACTACTGCTAAACTTGCAAGGGAAACAAAATTAATTCAATACTTAGATAAACAAGAGAGTATTAAATTAGATAATTATATTATCGATGAACAAGCTAAAAACAAATATAAAAGAATTGGTATTATCGGGCTTAAAAGGAGAGTTAGAATCTCTTTTTTAGACATAGATTGTTGGGCAACCTCAAAAGAAGATTTTATTATCAGTAAATTAATTTATGGAGGTTGGCAAGATTATTCCGACGCCTTAGGATGTTGGATGAGATTTACAGAAAAGTTAGATTTATCATATATGAACAAAATTAGTATTGAACTTGGAGTTCAAAAGGAACTTGAATTATTAAAATCTGGGATAGATGATCCAGACGATTTTTTTAAACAAATTAATGATTTTGTTTAAACCAAATTTTTATTTTCTAATCAAAATTAGAAAACTCATAATTTTCATAAATATTAAATGTTCATAGGGGAATTAAGAGTTATGATTAGTCAAGATAAAATATTGAAGGATGATAAAATTGATATCTTTCTATTGGGTTCTGGGGGGCCAATAAATAATAAGTTAAGAGTCGCTCCGGGTATTGCTATTATTGCTGGTGGGGAATTCATTCTTGTAGATGTTGGACCCGGGTCATACCGAAATGTTGATGTGTTGAGACTTCCTGTAGCGCATTTAAGTGCGATTTTTCTCACTCACTTTCATTCAGATCATATTGGAGATCTTGGAGAGGCGAATATGATGTCTTGGGCTATAGGAAGATTAAAAGCATTGGAAATATATGGTCCTAAGGGTGTAGATAAGGTTGTAAATGGATTTATAATGGCTTATGAATTTGATACAGGTTATAGAATTGCTCACCATGGGGAGGATATTGTTCCACTTGAAGCTGCCATACCGATAAGTAAAACTATTTCAATCCAAGATCCTAATGAGAGAGAATTAGTTTTCGATAGAAACGAACTAAAAGTATATGCTTTTGAAGTCGATCATTCTCCCGTAAAACCTGCCGTTGGGTATAGAATAGAATTTAAAGGAAATGTTGTAGCAATAACTGGTGATACAATAAAAACTGAGAATTTAGTTAAACACTGCAAGAACGCAGATATTCTCTTTAGTGAGGCTATTTCTTATGATATGTTAAAACCTGTGATTGCTGGAGCACAAAAACGTAATCTACCTAGATTTGTTAAAATTATGACAGACATCCAAGGATATCACATGGAACCTGTTGTAGCTGCTGAATTAGCTAAAGAAGCAAAGGTAAAAAAACTGGTAATTGTCCATATTGTACCTCCATTGCCAAACAAAATGACTGAAAAAATGTATTTGAAAGGCGTCAGCGATGTATTTGACGAAGAATTTATGATGGACGAAGATTGTATGAAGTTTAGATTAGATCCAAAAGAACCTTCTGATTATTTATAAAAAACTTCTTAACCATAGTCAAAATAGTTCAAAATAGCTCTAAAAATTCTAGATAAGATTTTTTTAGAAAAACTTGAATAAAATTAATAATTAATCAGTATTGTATATGAGTGTACTTATCAGCCTTGAATTATCTTATACTTTTAAACATTTTTTAATTAAATATTTATCTCTTGCTGGTAAACTCTCTCAAATTTCAACAAAAAACAGTATAACTGACCTAATTAATAGAATAAATAACACCAAAAAATCTAAAATTGCACTTTCTATAAATGAAATATCTTTTTTATTGAAAATTCTTACTCAAGTCAAAAGCGGAATTGGTGATAAATCCTTTAATGTAATATTAAAAAAAATGGCTATTAATGTCTTAGAGGAGATTAATACTTTAAACATTAAAGAAGACATTAAAGATGAGATAATTGAGTACCTCAATGATCTATTTATAGGACATTCATTTACAATCCAAGATTATTTAATTATAGACAATGGTTCTGTTCCAGTAGATATTGGAATTATCAAATATTTAAGAATCATTAACGATATGGGATTTATTACACTCAGCTCGTGTTCTGGTATGAAACGAGATCATATAGGAGAAGAAAAATTTTATTCTTACATTAATTTTGAAAAAAGAACACCCTCTAATGACGAACTTCTTATGGATTGTTTAAAAAAAGCAGGATTCAGTGTATCTATAAAAGATAAAGCAATTTCTGGGCGTTTATCTGAAAAAATGAGTGATTCTGATATTAAGAAGAGTTTTGAGAATTTGATTCAATTATTAAATAAACAGCTAAATAAAAAGAAATAAGGAATAAAATAAATAAAAAAATCAAGAAATTTATTTTTTCGTCAAGCGAGCTAGTAATATATGGAATCCTATGCCTATACCCCATCCTGCGATTACGATTAGACTCCAAGGAAATCCCGGAGCGAATAACACATTAAGAATGACCATATATGTGCATGTAACGATGTAAACCGTCAAATGAAGGAAGGCCGTGATTGATAGAAATCCTTTGATATGTTTCAAGACTATGTAGTAAAGGGCACCGTGAAAAGCCACTCCAATCAGCCAACCCATCGCGGGATGGATTAATAACAGAAGATTATTACCTTGTACTGCGAGTGATGTACCAATAATAGCCAAGCAGGTGATATAGATAAATAAATGAATTATGAACGACCATTTCCAGAACAAAAATTTAGAAGGCGCTTCTTTCTTTTCAGGGATTTTTGTTTTTCTCGTTGTTAATTTTTTAACTCTTTAATATCTATCATAAAAATTAAGGTTCTAACGGTGGTAAAGGAGGTACAATATCGTCTTTCCAATCGTCAATAGTTGGATAATCCCACCAATGTTCTGGGATCTTTAAATAATCAGCATACTTTTTAAGTCCCCTTTCAAACGCCTTTATGTTCTTTCTTGGAGTTTGAATGTCATTAGGTTGTGGATAAAGATAAGCTCCAAATCCTCCTTCTTTTGTACCCAAATTTCGAACCATGTGCCACACTTCTCTTTCGCATTCTTCGGGAGTTCCTTGAGGGTAAATTGATTGTATGTTTACGCACGCCCAGAACATAATTTTTCCACGATAAGGCTTTAAATCTGGATAACTGCTCATTCTTGGACTATCAAGTTCAATTGCGTCTAGCCCCCATTCAATTAGAGAAGGTAATAATTTGTCAATGTTCCCACAGCAGTGATGGTGCATTTCACATCCTAAACTATGTGCTTCGTCGCACATTGTTCTATATACTGGTTCGTAAAATTTTTTGAATGTGCGAGGACTAAAGAAAGGCCCTTTTTGTTCGCCTAAATCTTCGTACATCCAAAATCCGTGGGGTTCGAGTCCGTACTTAACGCTATTTTTCATGCATTTTACAAAATATTCCGTTAATTGTTCTAAAAGCCTTTTTAATTTTTGTGGATGTCGAACATGGTCCATCAAATAATTTGTAAATCCTCTCATGCCAGAAGCGAGTTCAGAAGGACCTAAACAATTAAAGAGGACAGCCCTATACTTATCCGCACCAAGCGTTTTCTTTAATTGAATTGCCACGCGATAACGACTTTTATCATCGGGGTTGGGAGCGTATTTAGCCGTGTATTCTTCGTAATTATTCCAATCAGGTAAAGAAGCTCTTCCGGGATGACCCATAGTATCGTTACGCCCGGACATGTTCCATATGCAACCCCACTCGTCAATCTCTTCGTGAGGAATTTTACGCCATTTATCACCTTCGTATTCAGGTTTCATTGCCCAATCAGGTTTATTCCAATTATATCGCCCCCTAACATGAGGAAAAATCCCTTCTTCGTCTTCACCCCAACCTGGGCGCCAGTTCCTTGAAAAAATAATAGGTAAAGGCATTAGATCTCCCATGACTAAATTAAACACTGGTGCTCTATCAGGTTTATTAAAGTAAATTGCCGCTTTAACTCGTTCGATCGAATTAATTGTTATCACTCATCTTAATTTTAACGATAAATAAACCATATCTCAATTTAAATAATATTAAACCACATTTAAAGTATCGAAATATTTAAAAATAGGTTTAAAATCTCTTAAAGCCCTTAATATTAGTAAAATTTCAAAATTAGAATAATATAATTCGAATATTAGCGTTTTTCAAGATATTCTTTATGCTTTTGTCAGCTGTTCTTAGTAATTTCATTGCTTATATCTTCGACATCGTCTATTGTTAGCTTACTATTTAAAGCAATCTTTTCAGTGATTTCAATTCTTTCTATGTAATGTTCTAAAGCTGATTGAGCAATTGAATCCCATTTTATCTCAGGGTATTTTTTCATCTTATCGTATAAAGCTTCTGGAATTTTAAGTTTAATTTCTGTCATTTCTTATCTACAATATAAATAATCTCTTAAATATATAATTTTTATCGAATTGTGATTAAATGTTAAGTTTTTTGTAGGATTGAAAAAATAAAAATCTTTTCTAAGATTCGATATCACGAGCATATAACACCCTCATATTATCATGATAACACAACTTCTTAAATATGAACTTTAAGACAGTTGTTAACACATC
>JAUWBH010000159.1 GCA_030605085.1 Promethearchaeota archaeon
TTCAATCGAAAATCTAATGAAAATAATTCAGAGCACAGACAAAACTGAGAAGGAAGATTACGATATATTAATCATTGAAGATCATGGCTCAACACGAAGTTTAATCTCAAGTTATTTTAAAAAGAGAGGATATTCATGTAAAACAGCTCCGTTAGGGAGTACAGCACTTGAATTATTACAAATCTCCACACCTAAATTAATTTTATTGGACATTCTATTACCGGACATCAGTGGCTATGATATATGTAAAAGATTAAAAGCAAACGAGAATCTAAAAAATATTCCAATTTATTACATAACAGCGGTACCAGAGGTAGAAGTTGAAAAAAAATTAGATGAAACTGGAGCAGAGGGTTATTTTTCAAAACCTTTTAATTGGGATGAATTTGATAAATTGAAAGTCTATCTGAATTAATTTTGTAAGGTTGGGTGAAAAAAATTTGTTTTTTCAGGACTATATTATTGGTGACGAAATTTCTATTTTCTTACATATTGTTTTCCTTATTTTGTTTGGTTTAGGGTTAATTTTAACTATTCGTAAGTATCACCGTAAAAGATCTCACAAAAATTTAATATTTATCTTTTTGATGGCTATAGGAGTCTCTTCCACAATAGCAGATTACATTACATTTCATACAACTGAAGCCCCGATAAGACCGTTCTTTGGTTTAATTGTAATATCATCTATTATTTGTTCACTATTTATAATTAATAAAAAATTAGAAAAAACGCTGGAAGAAAGAACAAAAGAAGTTGAATTATCCGAAGAAAAATACCGCACACTAGTAAACAATATTATTGATGTAATTGTTCAAATTTCTAAAAATCTTAAGATTATTTACATAAGTCCTCAAGTGAAAGATTTTTTTGGATATAATCAGGAAGAAATGCTTAATCAAAATATTTCTAAATATATTCATCAAGAAGATATTCAAAAGGTTGAGAGCGAGTTTAAAAACGCTTTTAATAACGGAAAAAATATGATAATTGATTGTAAAATGTTAAAAAGTTCTAAAAAAATAATTCAAGTCTTAATTAGTGGAAGTTTGGTTAAAATCGATAAGGAAGAGAAAATAATTGCCGTTATAAGGGATATCACAGACCAAAAAAAGGCGGAGATAATGATTAAAGAGCAATTTAAGAAACTTAAAGAGTTGGATCAGATAAGAAGTGATTTAGTAAGAAGAACATCGCACGAATTAAAAACTCCTCTTAATTCTATTTATAGTTCTTCTCAATATCTTTTAAAGGATTATAAAGACGAAATGAACGAGGAGATTCTAAACGTTGTAAGAGTTATCAACAGAGATGGGAAAAGACTGAATGATCTCGTTAGAAATTTACTTGATGCGTATTATTTAGAATCAAATGGAATAAATTTAAAAAAAGAAAGATGTGATATTGTTAAGATATTACGGAATTGCGCAAATGATTTAGTATTCTCTTTAAAGGAACGAGATTTATTTTTAAAAATTGACCTTACCGGTGAATTTTATATTGAGCTGGATAAAACTCGGATTGAACAAATAATTTTAAACTTATTATCGAACGCTATAAAGAATACACCACCTAAAGGCTTAATTTATATTACTCTGAAACCAGATTCTAAATATGTTAATATTATCATTCGAGATACGGGTATTGGATTAACTAAAGAAGAAAAGGAAAATCTCTTCAAAAAATTCGGAAAAATCGAAAGACAAATTGAAGGTAAGTATTTAGATACAGAAGGCTCTGGTCTGGGGTTATATATTTCTAAAGAACTTGTCGAATTACATGGTGGAAAAATTTTGGTTCAATCAGAAGGTCGAAATAAAGGTTCTATCTTTACTGTACGGTTATCGATCGTTTAAACTCTTTTTTTTCCAAAGATAATTAATAATTTGTTGCTAATGCTCTACCAATAGTTTCTCCTATAAGTGCTAGACCAAGCGAGCTTAAAATAAATTCGAATATGTTAAATTCTTCCTTTTAAGTGAATTACCAATCTATTATTATATTTAGGGTACTTCTTTAAGCAATACTACGAAATTACTCCCTTCTTTATAATTTCCTTTTATTCTATCCTCAACATAGATCTTACCCCCGTACTTATCCACGATCTTTTTGACGAGAGACAAGCCCATTCCCATTCCCCGCTTGCTAATATTCTCTGTGTATTGTCTCTCGAATAGATTGCCTTTTTTCTCGTCTGGTATGCCCATTCCGTAATCTTTAAACTCAAACTTAATATATTTAATGTTCTCTGCTCGAATTTTAGATACTATTATCTCTACCATACTTTCTTTGTCGTCATCACTGAATTTTATAGCATTATTTAAGAGGTTGTCAAAAACATCAATCAGAAGCTCGTCCCCTATTATCTTCAAATCATTGGATAATCCTTCAATTTGTATATTAATGTTCTTCTCATGGAAGCTATTTTTAGTGTTTTCCACTGATTTATCTAATACATCAAAAACGCCAATAGGAATTAATTGAATCTCGGTTTCTTCTAATTTTGACAATGTTCTCACTTTCGATATTAAAGAAGTACCCCTTTTAACGTGCTTTCTAACGATTTTAGAAATATCCCCAAAGTCCTTTAACTTCTCAGGATCGTTTCGGAAATAAGAATAATACTCTGCAGTTGATAAAATGCTCTGGAGTATGTTGCTTATGTCGTGGGCAAACAAATCCTTGTAAAAATTGACGAGGTTATATGCTTCTCGGTATTTCTCTTCGGATTCTTTCAAATCCTTAGTCCTTTCTTCTATTCGTTGCTCTAATTCTTTATTTAATTTTTTCAATTTTTCTTCGGATTGTTTTATCTTTAATTCCACTTCTTTTCTTTTTGTTATATCCTTTATAAAAATTTGTATTAAAGATACCTTGCTTCCTTTTACAAATGACGTTTCCAAGGTTATCCAGAATGTTTTACCATCCCCTCTAGATATTTCGAATTCAATTGGCTCTAGATAACCTTGTTTAAGTAAACGTTTGAATCTCTCTTTTAATACTTTATCTAGATTTTCAAATCTAGGATCTCCCTTCGATAGAAATAATCTTATAACATCCCTGAAGCTCTTTCCAATCAAATCTTCTTTCTTGAATATTGACATAAATTTATTCATAGTGTCATTACAATCAACTATAATCCCTCTTAAATTTACGAGCCAAACGGCGTAGGGCGAGGTATTAAATAAATGGCGGTATTTTACCTCGGATTCTTTTAATTTATCATCGATTTCAATTAATCTATTTTCTAACTCGTTTAAATTTGACAATTTTATGCCCATCCCTTTTTTTTGTTTATGATATAGTTATATTATCATATCATAATATCATCATATGAAAACAATTATATAACCTTTGTGTAAAAAAATATGAAAAAAAAACATTATTGACAAACTACACTCACCCGACAAAAATAGAGACGGGGTGAACTCACAATTTTTTATTATACATTCTTTCATCTAAAATATTTGAGAATGCTTCGAAAACTTCTTCAGGCTGTCTGTCAGGATCCTTAAGTATCATATTTTGTTACCGATCGTTTAAACTCTTTTTTCTTCCAAAGAAAATTAATAATTTGTTGCTAATGCTCTACCAATAGTTTCTCCTATAAGTGCCAGACCAAGCGAGCTTAAAATAAATTGGAATATGTTAAATTCTTCCTTTTGAGGGAATTACTAATCCATTATTATATTTAGGGTGCTTCTTTAAGCAATACTACGAAATTACTCCCTTCCTTATAATTTCCTTTTATTCTATCCTCAACATAGATCTTGCCCCCGTACTTATCCACGATCTTTTTGACGAGAGACAAGCCCATTCCCATTCCCCGCTTGCTAATATCCTCTGTGTATTGTCTCTCGAATAGATTGCCTTTTCTCTCGTCTGGTATGCCCATTCCGTAATCTTTAAACTCAAACTTAATATATTTGATGTTCTCTGCTCGAATTTTAGATATTACTATCTCTACCATACTTTCTTTGTCGTCATCACTGAATTTTATAGCATTATTTAAGAGGTTGTCAAAAACATCAATCAGAAGCTCGCCCCCTAATATCTTCGCATCTTTGGATAGTCCTTCAATTTGTATATTAATGTTCTTCTCATGGAAGCTATTTTTAGCGTTTTCCACTGATTTATCTAATACATTAAAAACGCCAATAGGAACTAATTGAATCTCGGTTTCTTCTAATTTTGACAATGTTCTCACTTTCGATATTAAAGAAGTTCCCCTTCTAATGTGCACTTTAACGAGTTCAGAAATATCCCCAAAGTCTTTTAATTTCTCAGGATCGTTTCGGAAATAAGAATAATACTCTGCAGCTGATAAAATGCTCTGGAGTATGTTGTTCATGTCGTGGGCAAACAAATCTTTGTAAAAATTGACCAGATTGTACGCTTCTCGGTATTTTTCTTCGGATTCTTTTAATTTTTCTTCCGCTTCCTTGCGTTTGGTAATATCACGAACTACACTAACCCATCCAAATCGATGTTTTTGTTCATCAAAGAGGGGCAAGACGCTATGTTCTGTATTAAATATAGTACCATCTTTCCGCTTCATTTTGAATTCAAAATTTTTTAAAAATCCATATTTCTCTATGGCAGGGTATAAATTTCCTCTGAATTCTTCTAAATATTCTTCATTAACATGTAAAAAATTAGTTGTTTGACCAATCATTTCTTTATGAGTATATCCAAAAATTTCTGTTGCTGAAGGGTTACATTCAAGAATTTCAACTGTTTCAGCATCAATAATAAAGACAGCATCATGTAAACTATAAAGAGTCTTTTCAAGTAGTTGTTTACTCTCTTTTAATTTTAGTTCTGCTCTCTTACGCTTGGTGATGTTTTGTGCAACCTCAACAATGCCTATCGTATTACCTTTATCATCGTGGATAGGATAACAACTCACATTCCATATCCTTCTATCTGGCGTAATCATTTCTCTCGTCGTTGGTTGATTTATAGTAAGGGCGGTTATTACTGGACAATTTACACATGGTTCACTACAATTATGCCAAATTTCATGGCATTTATGTCCAACTAATTGTTCTGGAGATAAGTTTACTGAATCACCTGCTGCTTTATTTGCCCATATAATTTTATTTGTCGTATCTTGAAAGACGATAATCTCTGAAATGCTTTCTAATATTAGTGCCTTTTCTTTCTCAGATTCTTTTAAGACTTTAGTCCTTTCTTTAACTTTTAGTTCTAACTCTTTATTTAATTTTTTCAGTTTTTCTTTGGATTCTTTTAATTTATTCTCAGAAAGCTTTAGATTGGTGATGTCCTGAACTTGATTTAAATAATAACTAACAGAACCTTTTGATTTCAAATATATTGGAGAAATTATCGCACTAAAATAAAAGATCCCTGATTTACCTGCTTTTAATCTTTTTTTAACTTCCTTAAAATTATAGACGCCTTCAAATCTTACTGTCTCACCTTTAAGCAATTTTTCTTTTTCATCCTTCGGGAGATTAGGATCATTAAACATGTCGAAACCTTTTATTTCTTCTACATTAGATACATTGATTAAGTCTAAACAAGCTTTATTTGTATTAATAAGTTTACCTTCTGAATCATATAGCGTAATAGCGATAGGTGATTCCATAAAAATACTTCTGTATCTTTCTTCATATTCTGTTAATTTCCCTTCACCTTCGGACATTTCCTTCATCCTTTTTTCCGTTTTATTTCAACCCGATTATTTTAATTTTCATAACTAATTCATTCTATCATTAATATTAACAAACTATATTTCAACTATCTTTTCATTTAGTGCCTCATTAATAGAATTTAACAACTCATCGAAACTAAAAGGCTTATTAACAACTCTAAATACTCCAACATTTAGAGCTTCTTCCTTAATTTCACTATCAGCCGTCGCAAAAATTATTTTTGAAAAACAACCCATTTTCAATATCTCAACTGTCGCTTCTATACCGTTTTTAATTGGCATTCTATGGTCCATAAGTATGACATCTGGCTTTTCTGGTAATGTTTTAAATTTATCTATAGCCAATTGTCCATCAGCTGCCGTTCCGATTACTTTAAATCCAAATGCTTCAAGGAATCTCTTAAGTAAATCCACGATGTGAGGATCGTCGTCAACAATTAGGATTTTAGCTATAGAATATCAACCCGCACGCAATCAATGAAATATTAAATAAATTGAAATTTTTACAATTGCAGAAATAAAAAATAAAAAAAAATCGATTGTTAAAAACTTACTGCTAATAATATAAAATTCGATTGTTAAAAACTTACTGCTAAAAATATTATTTTTTTTATTATACAGAAGGATCTGGTCTTGGGTTATATATTGTTCGGTTACCGACTATTTAATTTTCGAACATTTTAATTATGATAAAATTATAGATTTTTAATCAAAATTACTTATATTAAGGAGATGTGTGATAAAAAACTAATCAAAAAGCTTTTTTAACACATGAATATAAATATTAATTAATTGAAAAAGAGGAATTTTCTTTATGCCGTTAGAACCTTTGATTTTGTTAAATGGAGTGTTTGGTCTTATCTTTGTTATTATATCAATAATTTTAGGCCTTATTATAACATCTAAATATTTTAAAACTAAAAATAAAAATATGTTATGCGTCGGGCTTACATGGATCTTTATGATTTCGGGATGGTATGGGACCAGTGCTTCGTTCTTAGTAGCTCTTATAATGGGAAACGAAGGTCTTTCGTTTCAAATGATTTTATTAATAAATTTTATTCCGTTGCCCGCAGGATTATTTCTCTGGCTAATCGCGACCACTAATTTTTTATATAAAGAAAAGCAAAAGATAATACTATTAGTTTTTAGCGTTATTACGGTGTTTTACTACATAACGTTTCTCTACATTGTATTTACAGATCCAAGCATCATTGGGTATAAAATTTCGGCGGTAGATACAACTGGACATTTCTCGTTTTTATTGATATATGTAGTTTTTTTCGTATTAACTTTTCTAATTACAGGTGTTAAATTCGCATTGGAAACCATGAAGTTCGAGGATCGAGAAATGAAACTAAAGGGTAAGCTACTTTTACTAGCGTTTCCTTCGTTTTGTATTGGAGCAATATTAGATGCCATGATGCCTACAACAGCTTTGACCTTGGTGATTTTTCGACTTCTTTTAATTTCAAGCGCGATTGAATTTTATAGTGCGTTTATTATGCCAAAATGGATAAAAAAATTCCTATTAAAGGATACCGAGACTAAATAATTTATGGCGTTAGAACCTTTGATAATGTGCTTCAAAATAATACATTAAACGAACAATTCTTTTTCCCTCATTGTTAATATAATATTTAATCGTTTTCCCTTGATCTCCTCTTATTTCAAGATATTTTTCCGAAACCCTATGATTTTCAAAGATATATTTATAATTTTTTAATTTCAAATAACTTAACATTTCATTACGAGTAACCCCATCTTGACTTGGTTTTGATTCTGAGAGTTCGTAAAGTGCTTTTAAATACTGCACAAAAGGTTTAAGTTTCATTTTCACTTTCTCTAACTTTAAGGGATCTTTAATTAATATTGAATTACGAACAAGATTTAGTTTAAACCTAATATTCGTCTCTTTGCTATCCTCACGAAATTTTTTGATTACATTTTGATTGTCGTAAATCATATCAATAGTTCCCATGTCTTCGTGGAGTATCCTATGGCAGTTACGGCAAATAAAAGCTCCTTGTTGTCTTTCCAATTCCTCGACAACTCCAGAACATGGAAGGCTCTCTATTAATCCTTTAATTTTTTTTCTTATTCCTTGCTCTTGTTCTCTTTGAATTGGCGTTAGCTCTTTCAATTCATATAAATGACCAAAATCAAATGCGGGAAGATGTTCTCTTGTGTTAAATTCTCCACAAACGGGGCATACTCCTCCAGAAGTACGATCTATCATGTATCTTCTCTTTAAATGATACAAAATATGCCCTCTAACCTCTTCACGTCTTTTTTTTAAGTCAAAAATCTTCGAGTTAAATTTCCTTCTTTTTAATGGTTTAAGTATATGGGAAGGGATATTATCTACGCAAACCATAACGAGTGCCCGAATAATCTCGGCGGGAAGTACGAATATGTCTTGAGGAAAATTTTTAGGTATGTCTTCCCAAATAATAAGCTTCCTAAAATTATTAAAATGAATAGCGTTAACAATTTGATGATGACACGAACATATCAAAGTTACTTTTTCTTTTTCCATATCTTTTATTAGTTTGAGTAAGAAATGTGGGTTTCCTCGATTTTTGGTAAATAAACTAAATAATTCTTTGGCTGAATAACCTTCTATTTTTGTACTTTCGTGATGAAATTCTTTAGATCTTATTCTCGGGGAAGATGTATTTATTTTAAGTCTCTCAATTAAACATTCGGGACATGTGGCTAACCCAGTTTTATAATCAAAATAGTTTCCTTTGTGGATATACTTCATTATGAAAAGCTTTATTTTATTTCCAACGATTTTTTCTCTCCGCGCATTTGTTCTATACTCAGATTGCATCTGAACGGGGAATAAATTGAGATATTTAGTATTTTTTAAAAATTTAAAAATTTCTCCAATTATTTTAAAGAGAGCGTTGTCTGTAAAAAATAAACCAACACCCATATTCATTAAAAATTTAGTGAAATGTTTTACAGAAAAATCAGCACCAATTATTTTATGAGATTTGTTTGATATTATCAATAATTTTATTATGTCAACTAAATCGGAAAAATATTTAGTAAATGAATCTGGATAATTGGTTGCAATATTTTGAAGTGTTTTAGTCTCTTTTTCTGTAAGCTGTTTAAGTAAATTATGATCTTTATTTGCACTAATAATAATTTCTTTTAAATGCGAAACGAGTTTAAGTGTACTAATTTCTTTTAAATGCGAAACAAGTTTATATAAGTCAATCTCGTTATCAATTAGTAGTTCGAAAAAATAGAGGGATAAGATTTTTCTACAATTTGCCAAATAGGCATGATGAAAATCAAATTCTAATTTTTTCGCTAAATTTTTGTACCACAAGTTATAAAGCCTGACAACTGCACTATGTGATACTCTCACCATTTTTGAAATCTTTCTTACGCTAATTATAGGCATATTCTCGTTTGAGACCAAAACAGCGTAAATAATTGCCGCCGCATTTGTTAATGGATTTGCGTCTTTGCGTATAGTTATGTCACCTCTTATGGCTCTTGAAATATGTTGGTCTAGTATACCCTCAGCTTTTTCTAATATAAGTTCTTTTTGATTAACTGTGGCTTCAAGTAGGGGAATTAATCTTCTTATTTCGCTCATCGTTTTTTCCTTAAAGTTGGGAACATTGAGTGGAAAAGATTTATCTGTCTTTTTTATCACTTTTTGTTCATTCTCTGAATTTACTATTTCTGTTGTAGATTCTCTAGAATCTGAAATATTCACGTAATTTTTAATAAATAGCTCATATCTCTTACCCAATAACGATTTCAATTCTTCAGAAGGAAGTTTGCTTAGTATATGTCTTAATTCTTCTTTATCTTCTTCTGTAAGTTGCTCCTTTTGAATAATCTTTATTAATTTAGATTTTTCATTTATGCTTACCATTGTACTTTTATATAGATTTTCCCTTAAAATCTCCTTGAATATTTTTATATCAGATTTATTCTTTCTTCTATTCTTAATAAATCATCTTTTATCGAATCCCTATTCATGTAAAAACAGAAGGATTCTTGTGATTAAAATTTGAACTCTCTTAAAAATTAATAATTTTTTTAATATTTCGTATTGAAAAAGGTTGTATACGAGAATTGTTTATACTGGAAAAAGCAAAGAAGTATAGGATTTGAAGAATGTGGATACATCGCTGGTATAAATCACCCAGTGGAAAACTTCCCTGCTAATTCAGAAATAGAATATGTTGGTAAAGCAGGAATAGGAGAGATATTTTTCCGAAAGATATTTAATAATAATGAAATTTAATACTTACAAATTAATGTGGAAAAATGAAGAATTATGGTAGACTACTCTTTAAAACGTGTGATCATTAAATTTATCGATGCTAATTGGAAATTGCTTTATATCGTTTTGATGACTTTTTTTACGATTATAATTATTACATGTAATGTAATCGCGAAACGAGGTTGGGACTTATTTCCAATCATCATGATCGTGTGGTGGATTTGTTCAATTTATATTCCAAAACATTCAACTACGCCTTCTAGGGCATTCATCATTCTTGTTTTTTTTGTATTTCTCGATGGGTTAATCGATAGCTTGTCGACTGGACAATTAAAATGGATTGGCTACCCTTGGATTTTAGGTTATTGGTATAATTTGTATCCAGTTGTTGAGCCAACGCATCCGATTACCGCCATCTATCTCGTAACTTTATGGATATTTGCCATTCCTTACAGGTCTCTCACAATCGGAGCCTATTTTGTCACAAATTATTACGATGTGGATTTTAATGAGCGACCGCAACGATTTGAAAAGTTTTTTGATAAAGAGAGAAAAAAAATCGTACTATTTTATTTAATAGGAGGAGCTATTGTAATAAGTCTTATCTGTGATTGGATTAATTTCTTAATAAGACCACAAATACCCGATTTCGATGTGTATGTTCCACCACTTGGTTTCTGGACCGTTGAAAAAATGGCGATAAGAACGGTACTTGTCTTGATAATTGCGGCATATTGTTTTTATTTAGCCGTTCGAGAAAAAGAAACTAAGGGCTCTTTAATTGTAATTCTTTTCGTTCTTATTTTGATTTTGTATTTAATGAAATTTCTAATTGCATTAATCTGACAACTCCTCCAATAAATCGATATTGTAATACAAAATTTCTTTTTTATTTAAGATTTATTAACAATGATTAACACAATTTTGATTTTATTAAGCTAGTTTTTAATACCCCAAATAATAATTCCGGCTCTTTTAAAAACGATTTCATCATTTTTAATATATAAAAATTTCGAGATTTCAAAATCGCTTAAACCTTTTTCAATTAATTTATTTAATTTCTTTAAATTTTTCTTCGACTGTACTGCATGATTGAGATATTCATTAAAATTATGTTCAACCTCAGTTACTAATTTTTTTGAAATTTTAATATTATAGCTTTCAAATAAATTAATAAAATCCTCCTTCGATAATGCGTAATTATGACTAATATCTATTTTTTTTTCGAAATCTTCAAAAAAATTATTTATTTTTTCGTTTCTATATGCCATTATGTCTCCAATACAAATTTTGCCATATTTTTTAACACAACGCACCATTTCAGAAAAAACTGTACTATAATTTCTCATATGATGAAAAGAAGATTGACAAGAAATAGCTGTAAAGAAAGCATCTTCAAATGGTATTTTTTCTACATCAGTACAAATGAAATTGATATTTGTAAGTTGGTTAATATGTGCCTTATTTTCAGCTAACTTAATCATATTATCAGATATATCTATTCCATGAACCTCCTTTATTTTTTTAGCGCAAAAAACTGCAAATTCGCCTGAACCACACGCTACATCTAAAAGTATATCATCTGTTTTTAATTTACAAGAATCATAAAAAAGCTCTATGAAATCTAAATTCTTACGAGCCCATTTAGAAAATTTTTCTGCTTGTTTATTAAATTGAGCTTTAATAATTTTTTTATGCAAATCTACCACGATTAAATATGAAGGATTTGTTTATTTTAATTTGAGTTATGTTTCTTCTAGACTTCTTAATTAGTTTCTATGCATTAATGTGGAAATCTAATAACTGATCTCAATTAAGGTTTTTGTAAAGAAAAAAAATTAAGTGGGGAAGAGAAAACTCAAAATAAGATAAGCTCAGTTGAGAATCATAAGTCTTCTTTTTTGAGGAACGCTTACTTTTTCAACCCCTAAAAGTCTTACTTCTTTAGCTACATCCACTAGCTTTTTAGGTGATTGGTGAAAAAAGCAAACTTCTTTTGGCTCAAGGCTTTTTATCATCTCAATTAATTGCGTTTTATCGCCATGAAGCTTTATTTTAAGCTGTGGGGCAAAGGTATTGAGCAATAGTGCTCTATGCATAAATTTCCAAGTTTCAGAAAATACGATCTCGTTATTCCCCTCTATTAAATCCAGACCGGGTTGCTCGTGGATTGCTCCAGAGAGAAAAACTAGATTGTGTGGATTACGTCCAATTATATTAATAACAGGTCTTATAATTCCGTAAGAAAGATCTGGGGGATGAGATATTATAATATTGTTTTTCTTTCTCAAGAAATCTAAATCTTTGTGATCAAACCATCTTATTTTAATACTACTGAAGGGATTGGCTTTATCTCGAATTAATCTTGAAATAGGTCCGTAAATATACTCGTATCGATGGTTAATTACTTGTATGTTCTTTCTTACCATCTGGTCAACATATATATTAGGTCTATTTTTGTAGTTTCGCTTTAATTGGAGCTTTCTAAAATATCTCCATATCATAAGCATAAAAGAAATAGCTAGTGAAGATGGATCAGCGCCGATTAAACAATTATCACCAAATTCCGCTTTTTGTTCTAAAAATAAAATTAAACTGTGAAAATGCTGAGAAGGATTGCCAAAATCCTCATGAGCACACGATGCGTCAATTAAAAGGAAATCTAATGGTCGTGAAATTTGGCCTAAAAATCTTCTCGTCCCGGCAAACGGAGAATAGTCGTGTAACGTATAATCGCCGGAAAATAAAAATCGATAATTATTAACTTTTGCCAATAATATCAATGCTCCCGGCATATGTCCAGCGTGATAAAAAGAAAGAAAACTTTTATCTTTAAATTCTATTTTATCACCATTCTCTACATATATTACGTTTTTAATTATGTTCCGATATTCTTCTTCCTCAATTTCTTCGTGACTTTCTTGTTTTAAAAAATTTGAATCTCTCAGCATATATAAATCTAAGGTAATTCTGGAACATAAAATCGGAACATCTGGATGTAATTTAATAAGCTCTTTAAGCCCTGAGATATGATCAAAATGGCTATGAGAAATAAAAATGATATCGATCTTAGGTTTAAAAGAATGAATCTTTGAATTTGAAAGACTTGAATCGTCATCCTTAATGTTATTTTCCTGAAAATCTTCTAAATCTTTTTCTTGACTTGTTTCTTCACTAGATTCTTCAAACTTTAATAATTTTTCTATCTGTTCTTTACTTTCAGTGCCTTTCCCTTCAGTTTTTATCGAATTGTCAGCTTGACTATCTTGTTCTAAAATAAAATCGTTCAAATTCTCAAGATAAGTTTCAATATAATCAAAATATTCTTCGGTAATCCCACAATCTAGCAAAATATTTAGTTTTCCTAATCCTAAAATAAGACTATTATGATTAGGTTTTAATGCTAAGGGATAAAGAGTAACTTTGTTTACTCTGATTTTTTCAGATTTATCTGTACTATCTG
The DNA here is from genome assembly GCA_030605085.1 of Promethearchaeota archaeon. The sequence continues at coordinate 13,396 of JAUWBH010000159.1, forward strand.
ATACAGAAATTTCTTTAAAATAATCGACACTAAATCTCTTTTCAATTTTATCTATGGCGATTGAAATCTCACTGGGACCAACAGAAACTTCTGTAATATAAAAATACCAACCATATTGTTTTACTAAATTTTCTAAATTTTCATACATCAAATCTCCAATTAAGGATTTAATAACGATAACTTTTTCTTTTTGATAATAAAGAATTTTCCTTATAGCCTTTTTCTCACTTAACGGAATAAGCTCATTTTTCGAAAAAAAGTCGCTTAAAACCTCTTTAATTGGTTTTTGAACGATATTATTTGATTTAATAATTTTCAAATAAAACACGTATTCTTTAGTTTTGTATAAAGAGCGCATATTAGCCTTCTGTTTAAGGGGTAAAGTTAAATCCTCAAATTGAAACTCTTCAATAGCGATTGTTTTTTCGTCTTTTTTAACTTTTTCTTTTGCTTTCTTACTTTTCTTTATTTTCTTTTTAGATTCTACTTCCTCTGTTTCAGAAATAAAAAAGAACCAACCGTACGTATTTATTAATTTATTGCGATTCCAGATAATCTCTTTTCCATATTTAGTAATAAATATAATAATTCGGTCTTCTTGGCAATAAATAATTTTTGAGATTGAATTTTTAGTTTTATTTGGTATAAAGAATTTTGAAAAAAAATGGTTTAAAACTTCTTTAATTGGTTTTTGAGGAATTCTTTTCTCTTCCATGAATTTTATTTTTTGCTTGTAAGACTTAATTTTATAGGTAGGACTTAATTCTTTTTTTTCTTCGAGCAAAATTGATTTATTTGAAAATTTAAATTCCTCTTTACTCATTACTTAAAACAAGTTTCCTTAACAAAAAAAAGATTACAATTTTTTTAAAAATAATTCAGATTAATTCCTATATTTTGTGTATAAGTAAATATTATTTTTATTAATAAAAATAGATACTACGCCTCTAAGTTGTAATTACACTCAATTTATAACTTTGTTTTATTTTATTTTTTTTGCTCATACTAAAAGTATAGGAATT
>JAUWBH010000204.1 GCA_030605085.1 Promethearchaeota archaeon
AGATTATTCAGATTGGGTTCAGTTTTTCTACACAATGTTGTAATTATACCATGCTCAGATTCAAAAAAGGAACAACCTATACAAATTGGTTTGAACTATGCACAATTGATTAAAGATCGAAAGTTATATGATATTACTAAAAAGGATAAGCAAAAATTAAAAAAAATTATGGAACTATTTTGGAATCCTATTATAGATGAATTCTTACCAATGTCTAAACTAGAGAATCATATTTTCATAGCTCTCGAAATGTATAATAATGCTTTTCTAAATACTGGACCATATGAGGGAAGAATCAGGTTCTATCAAAGTCAAATAGCATTTTTAATCTCTGCACTTGAGGCTTTATATTTACCGGAAATTCCGAATGAATCCAAAACATTTACATTAAAGAGCAGAATTCCATTGATTCTTAAATGTTTTGAATATGACCGCTCCCAAAGTCAAAAAACCATTAGAGATGCTTATGAGATAAGAAGTCTTTATTATCATGCTATTGATAGTAAAAGCAAATTGAAAAAATTGAATAAAATAAAACCTAGCAAAGAGGAATTTACTAACGAGATTTTTAATTATGCTAGAATATCAATACTAGTGTTTCTTGGATTATCTATAATTGAAAAAAGTCAGAAAAAAGCATTTTTAGCATTAATCGATGAGAGCTCGTCAAATGAAACAAGAGCAATAGAGTTAAAGGATAAAATCGAAAACCTTAATCCCAAATTATTTATTGAAAATTAATAACTCTTTATTTCATTGCTTTAGTTATAATATTGTTTTAAATTAAAACAAATACCACTAAGTCCATTATAATGATAATATTCTCTCAACTCTTTAACTCATTGATAATTATCCATGTTGTCAATTAATTTCAAACACTGATCGAAAGAAAAACTCAATATTTTCGCAAATTCGATCATTGTTTAGTTATCTTTTACTATTATAAGAAAAAATTAAATCGTTAACGGTAGTACGAATTAGTTGGGAGATGGTTTTGAATTCCTTACTTTTCTCCACGAAATCTATCCAAGATTTTTTCTTTTCGGAGTCCATTCTTACACGAATCGAAGTCTTTTTTTTCTTTTTGTTTTTAAGAGATTTTTCCCAATCCTTTTTTTCGGATTTATTGAGTTTAATTTGAATCCGGGAATCTTCGTTTCCTTCTTTATTATCAAATCTTTTCGGTAATTTTCCCATATTTTTACACTTTTACAACTCAAAAAAAAGCTCAAAGATTCTCAATTTCTTTCATTACTTTTTCGATTTTAGGATATGCTTTCATTACATCTTCTACAGTATCTATTTCTAATCTAAGCCTAATATCTGCGTTCTTAAAAATGTCAAGATGTTCTTTATTTGTTCCTTTCTTAATCATCAAAATTATTGGTTTATTCAGATTTTTAGCCAATAGTAAATCCCCCTATATACCGAACGGAACAAGAGCGTATTTTTACATTACGAAGAATGGAATTCAAGATAAAAATATTCTTATAGAAGAAATTAACGATATAAATTATTTGGAACGATATTAAATGCATCCATTAAAAAAGAAGGTCAAGAAAAAAACCAAAATAAAGAATAAACGCAAGATCTATATTAATGACTTGTTGAAACCCGAAATTATAGACATACTCAATGACCTTAGAAATTATTCGAAAGATTACGATCCAAGCAAAAAATTATCGTGTAAGTTATGTAATAGAACAATTGAAGATTCTTTACAATTAATTTTATGGAACAGCGACCAAAAACTCTACATATCTTTTCATTCCAAATGTGCGTTTTTAAAGGGAACAGCCGATTTATTTAACGAAATAGCGGGAGAGTTTGATTATACCTATATGTTAAATGATAAAAAAGCATACTATATTTGAAAAAAATGAGCGCACTTTATAAAGAAAGAATTAAAAATAGTAAAAATTTGACGAGGAATATAAAGAAAGTTAACTCTTTTTTAAAAAAAACAGCTTATCGGACAGAATTAATCGTTTAGATCTCTTTAACCTTAAAGTTAAATTAATACTAGAAATAATTTAAATATGTTAAAATATATTTATTTTTTTAATTAACATACACCGCGAGCTCCCCAGGATGGGACTTCTGATAAGAATTAATGAAGAATTGAACTACAATTCCGTAAATCACGAGGTACACCGTGAAAAAAATATACACAATTCCCTTTGAGATGTTAATACTTTTTTTAGACGATTTGCCGCCTTTAACTTTAACTTTTGTCATTTTTTTTTCTTTGATTAAATTATAAGTCAATTCCTTAAGATATAAGTTATAAACTAAACGAAAAGGTTTTATTAGTAATTTCTTTGTATAAAGTTGAAAAAAGTGCAGATGTTCTATTGACTTGTTCTATTGTAGGTTCCATACCCCCGTAGATAATGTTCTCTACGCTAGACACAAATGGATAGACGGATTCTGGTTTGTGTCCTAGCTCGTTTACGCAAATAATCGCGTATTCGCGGATAGTTTGGTAAGGTAATCTTGGCTTTTTGTGTTTTAAGTGAATACAATTTACATATGTATTATAAATGTAAGCAATTGCTTCCTTAGGTCTATCAGTCTGAATTAAAACTTTTACATTTCTAAACCTTTTTTTAACGTTATACTCGGGTTCTGGAACCTTTTTTTTCTTTTTTACTATACTTAGTAATCTTACCATTTTTTTTCCCTTTGAGATAATTTATTTAATAATTTTTTCCGCATTTAAAATTTTTTGCACATCTGTTATTTTTTTGATCATTTAATTTACTAATAATTTTTATTTAAAAATTTAAAACAAAATTGTATCCAGTTAACTCATAATATATGGGTGAAAATAATTCTACTGATTCATAGAAATGTTTATCTGTTATTTTGAAAGGTTTATCATATATAATAGCTTCTATATTTTGAATGAATGGATATATCGTGTGGGGGTTTAAAGAAAATTCTTTTACAGATATAATTGCAAATTCTCTAATGGTTTCATTAGGGATTTTTCTTCGACCATACTTGCCATCTACTAATTCCATATAAATTGCGTTGAACAGATATGATAACGATTCTTCTAACCTTCCGGTGTCTTTGAGAATTTTGAGATTTCTAATTTTTCCTTCTAAAGGTATATGTGATATTAATGACGCCTTTTTCTGTTTTCTTATGAAGAAATAAATATATATACTCAATCCGGCAATAATTCCTGCGAGAATTGGGAAAAATACTAAGGAAAAATTATAATAAGGTGCTGGAGTCTCTTCTTCGTCATCATCGTCTTCACCAACATCTTTAACATCTTCTTCAGAAGCCTCTTCTACGCTTATTGTATGTGCGTTTGAAGAAACTCCTCCTCCATTCGTTATCTCAACTAAGATATTATTATCACCCTCTGATCCTTCGGGAATTTCATAAGTATGCGCGAAGTTTCCATTCGCGTCTGTTGTTACAGACCCAATTGAGGCACCATTAAATCTTATAACTAATTCAGTGTAATTAATTTTAAGATTAGGATTTGTATTTGATGATAGTCGTCCTCTTATTGTTATATCATCTCCTTCTGTAGCTTTATCTTCGGTGTTCCAAACACATGCAACACCTCTATATAGATTCACCAAAATAATTTTTTGAGTACCATTTATATATGGTATATTTTCAATATACGTCAAATTTAATGCAAGCGTTTCCGAAACATAATCGTCAGGGATAAATATATTTGGAAAAGAACCATCAAACAAAGTAAAAAAGTTATTCATAGGCCATTTTTCTAAAGATTCATTTTCCCAATAATAATCCACTTGTTTATTGGGAATCCCTGAATTGTTATTAAGCCCATATCTTAAATAACATGGTTCTCTAATGTTTTGTCCAGGAATTTGTGGAATAAATTGATCTAATCCGTATGTATCGAAATAAGACGTTGCGTTTGCGCTGATATTTAAATAATTTACTAATATAACTAATCCCGGGATGATAAGATCTGTAACATTAGCTTCAATCTTATGATCAGAATATATATTCATTGAAAAAGGAATTGTATAATTTATTAGAAATCCACCCGTATTATTAGTTTTCACATTGTAAGCAGACTCTAAATTTCCATCTATATATAAAGACACAGTATAATCAGGAATAGGATCTGATGTTGTATTAAGTAAAAATCCTCTAACTGGTATTGTCGTGTTATGATAATAACGAGAGTTGTTCACATTATTAATGTCGGTTAGATTTAAATAAGCCCAAACGGCCGAGGTTTTAGGAGATTTATCTTCGTCTGGACTTAAATTAGTATTTGTACTTTTTTTATTGTTAGAGTAATAAAATTCATTGATGTTATTATTATTATTTATCGTTAAAAAAAATAAAAATGAAAAAGAAATTAAAAAAAAAATAATTAACGTTGAAATTTTTCTTGTCTTGTGTCGAATGACTTTCTTAAATTTCAACATTTTTTTTAATTCACCTACTATATAGTAAATTCTCTTTTAGTTCCTACAACATAATATTTCTCTGGAGCACTAAAGTTATTATCGTCTTGTGGATTAAAAGACACAAATATTCGAGTATCAGTTCTATAATTAGGCCAAGCTAAGGTTATATCTAATGACCCATTAAATCTCCCCAAAGAATCCGTTACTACTGTATCGTTATAAGCGATAATAGTGGTACCATCTAGTTCTGTAACAGTAATGTTCACGGTCATGCCCGCTATTCCAGTTCCATTATCCCAGGTTAAATTTCCATAAATGTAGAGTCTATCACCATTAATCCAAAATTGTGGCAATATTCCATATTCCGTATGATATCCCTCTTCTATTATTCTTGTACCAGCAGTTACATTAAACATTACACTATCGCTACTATTATGTACCATAAAATTAGTTAAAAAGAGTTCCGTAGGTACATCAAGAGTTCCGTTAAAATCTATTCTTACAAAATAATTTCCTTGTGGGCAATCTCTACCTATGTTTTCCATTCTAAACTCGAAATAACCACTACCATCGTCCCATATAGTCATATTTTGTTGGTATCCCGGTTCAAAATTAAGATAGTTCGAAACATCATTAAATGAACTATCTAATAATATAAGCCTAACTTGTAATCCTCTTGAATAATTTCCGTTTTCAATAACATAACCATTGACCGTAAATTTATCAACATCTCTTAGGATTGATGTCTCTTGAAAATATGTGTAGATATTAACGGATTCATTAACAACAATATACGTATAATTAGACGAATATATTGGCACTTGTTCAAAAGTTACTCTAATTCTATGTAATCCAGCATAAAATAACCCCGTTGAGATGTTAAATTGCCAAAATCCTTTGTCTGCGGGTATAATTGTATGATTGTCTAATTCTTGACTTGTATAATCGTCCCATATTCTTATTGTTCCCGTTTGTGCCAAACTTCCGCTTTGAATTATAGTCACATTTAATTGCATTAGATCTCCATGTTTATATACATTAGGTGGATTACCATTATCGTAATAACCTAAAGCAGGAGTTCCGTTTACAACAAGTAATATAATAATATTATCGGGATCGACTACTCTTAAATCGTATGGTAAAACTGTAGATGTATTTAGGTACGGTAAATTGAAGAAATATGTTAAAGGCGATGTTCGAAAAATTGTGCCGTTAAAGTCTAGTCTCAGCGAATAATTGCCTGCGGGTGTATCTGAAGCAACTCCAAAAAGTAAATTAAAAACACCATCTGATCCTGTTTGAAACGGATTACTCTGAAATGGAACCATTCTCCAAGACCTATCCAACGGTGGATCGTCTTTAGTAAATAATTTTAGGGTAATATAAGAATATCCAATGGGATTATCTAATTGGTCGGTTATATTGCCCGAAACACTGAATTCTGTGGGCGATAAGCCCGCACGGTTGATTTCTCGAGGTATTGGTTGATTAAATGGATTTAGATTTATTTTTGGAGCTTCGTCTAGAATAAAATAAGACCCTTCACTGAAAATTGTCCCTGGTATTTTTGCACTCAGAAAATTTGGGCCTGCTTTAATAAATTGCGGAGTTAGAGGATAAATAATGGAGGTGACTCCATATTGGTTTGTGTTATTACTTCCTATAACGCTTGTACTATTTCGAAATTCAACCAACACATCTTCTTGAGGATCATCAGTTTCGTTATAAACTACTAATTTAAGTTTGAGATCCGAACCTCTCGTAGCTCTTGGTGATTCTTGATTGAATGCGTCGGTATTATTGATATAAAACCATATTTTATAAGCAACATCTTCGGTCACATTTAAATCAAACCTTATACTTGAGTCTTCGACCATACTCCAGTGGTTAAAGATGCCAACACCCCATGTACCGTTAAAATCCACCCGTATTTCATATTCGCCTCTCCCAACCCATTGATTTACTGTTAAGTCTAAATCAAACTGACCATTTTGGTCAGTACTCGTATAAGGGGGATTAAATGCGGGGTTGAAGAAATCTCCTACCCTAATATCTGTACCTTTTTCAAAAAGTACAAATTCTAAATCTGCGAAATTAACATTATTTGTACTTACAGGATCGTATACATAACCTTGAATGTTAGTTTCATTAGTTACGGTTCGAAAGACATCTTGCGGATTTACGCTTGTAACAATGACTTCAATACTGTCGTAAATTGTATAGTTAGCATCAGCGTATGAAATATCCAATGTTGTTGGATTTAAGAAAGACGCCTCAATAATATGAGGGCCTACAGTTTGAGCGTCATCGATTGGTACTAAAATTGAAGCTTCACCATTATCATCAGTGACATCACTTCCAATAAAAGACTGAGTAGTTAAATCATAGAAGTCTATCGTTCTTCCGATTCCAGGACCTGTTAAGCTCGTTAAAATCGCAGTTAAATTTGCGAAATCAACATTGCCTCTATAATCTGCGGAAAAGTTTGAATAAAGATCTAAATCGTAATTTTCGCTCAAAGGGTTTCCACCTGGTCCATAAGAATCGTACAAGATATCCATTTGAACCCACATACCATCACCATTAGTATCTGTTGGAACATAAATTTCCGCCCAGTGATAGATATTCTTAAATTTTATAGCATATGTATCTACACCATTATCGTCAAATTCTTCGATATCTCTACTGTTAAATCCATCAACAAACCGACTTGCAACTCCAAAAGTTCTAGTAAAAGCGCAAAAAGCCGAAGCAAACTCTGGAAATAATCCTTCTTCCTTTTCACAGAACCATTCTACAACATCCTCGCCATCCTCAGGAGGGTCATCAATGTAAGCATCGAACCCTAATTCAAAATTAGATTGAAGATAATTTCTTATTGTATTAGCAATCAGGAACGTGTTATCATTATCTTCGTCTATAATTGCATTTAAATTGTTATAATGATCTTCAAAATTCGGGTTATTATCAATATAATCGTCAATAGAAGGTGGCAATTGAATGAATTGATCTTGTATTTCGTCTGGAGTGTACCTTGCTTCAACGGCATCATCATTGATATCGTCATTATCAGGCAAATCTAACCCAAACAATTCGTAAATAAGATCAACATCTTCGTCATCGTTAAATATTAGATCTAAAACAGTACTATTAAAATCGTTTTTATATATGACTGTATCATCTACATTCGATACATCAATATCTTCCATAATATAGGGATTTGGGAAAAGTGAGGGTATTACAAATGAATTTAAACCATCTTCGGGGGATAACGGCATTTCTAAAGTTATCATATCTAAATTGCTATAATCATCGTCATAATCATCGTAATCGTAAAATGAATAGAGTTGCTTAGGGACCGTGCATTCCCATTCATCACCTTTAAATTCGTCAAAACATTCGTATTTCCATAAAATATCCGTCCTCTCATCAATTGAATCGTCATAATTAGATATCCAAAATACTTCTACATCTGATAATAGAAGGGCTATAATCGCTAGTCCTAACATTGTTAAATCTAAATCATCTATATCGCCATCAAACATATTATCTAATATATCCTCAATATCCTCCTCGTCAATTAAATCCATGTAATCCTCAGGATCTATTCCTAAATCTTCTAAATCTTCGGGATCAATAGAAGCTAGTAAATCCTCCCAGTCCCAGGGAATGTCAGGCAACATTAATTCAGCATCTTCATCTTCCGCTTCATCTAACTCATCACTCGGATAGATCCGTTGAGTGTCAAAAATTAAACTTAGAAAATAAGTAGAAAAAGCAAATGTAGTAATTAGTAATCCCGCAACAATTAGGACTTTTATAACAGTTGCTTTTTTTATAGTAGGAACTAAGAGCTCTTCTTTTATTGACATATAAAATAAATTATAAAATTCACAATTTTGATATTCTACGAGTTTAGAATATTAGAACAAATTGTTATATTTATAATTTTCCTCCTTTTATTCTAAATAAAATCCTTTTTTTAATAGTTCTTGATTTTTTTTTAAAAAATTAATTATTTGACTAAATATTTTAATAAAATTATTTGAATATAAATCTAAATGTTCTACTTTAATAGAGAAACTACAAATATTAGCGTGGAAGTCGAATAATACTTCAGATTTCTTAAATAATCCTTTCTTTTTTCTATTGTTTAAATTATTAAATGTTTATTCTTAAAAATTTAATCGAAATGTAAAACTTGCCTTTATTCTTGATGATATTTTTGTGATCTCTCTAATCCTTAACTTAAACAAAAGTTAATAAAAATAAAATGGAAAAATAAAAATTGATTGATTTTAAGAAAAAAAGATTTAAAACTCGTATCCACATTTTGAACAAACGAGTTTCTTCGCATACATAGGCTTTGGTATGTATGAGACAATTTTTGACTTGTCTACAACTTCTTTAATTGCAGGACCAAATGCTCCACACTGAGGACAGGTTCTTCTACCGGAAGTTAATCCTACGCTAGGAGTTGATGCAGGTGTAGTACTCGTACTTGAACTTCCTTGTTGTGCTAAAGTTGAAGGCATAACAGCTTGCGGTTCTTGCAATTCTTGAATGCGCTTTTCTTTATAAGCAAGTTCTTCTTGTAATTTAGATATTTGCTGCTGAAGTGGGGCAACTTGCTGTTGTAATACCATATTTTGTTGATTTAATTGTTGGACTTGTGGTTCTAATGCTTGAATTTGACTTTCTAATTGAGATTTTTCATTGGTCAATTGATCAATTTGACTTTGATAATTTTCTGCTGAGGATTGAAAGGAAGCTAATTGGTTTTTTAATTGACTTATTTGGTTATCTTTTTCTAAAAGGAGAGCATTTGAATTAGAAGCTTTATCCTTTAATTCAGTAATAGCGCTATCCTTTTCTTGAGCTTGGCTTAGTATACTATTATATTCTTCTTGTGAAGGTCCACTAGGAACAACGGGGGCAGGTTGAGGTTTAGGTGCAGATGGCAAGGGTTCGAAGGCAGAAGTTGAAGGTGGCGGTGTTGAAGGTGGCGGTGTTGAAGGTGGCGGTGTTGAAGGTGGCGGTATTGAAGGTGGCGGTGTTGAAGGTGGCGTTATTGAAGGTGGCGGTGTTGAAGGTGGCGTTATTGTGGGAGGTGGGATTGAG
>JAUWBH010000127.1 GCA_030605085.1 Promethearchaeota archaeon
TCTTTTTCCCAATATTCTTGATCTTCAGCGTAAAAATTACACTTATGGCAAACAGCATTAATTAATTGTCTATTTAAGGGGCTAATATCTGCCTCCGTTCTTAATATAGTATGTTTTTTTGCTTTTTTTTTATCCAAGCCTTATACCTCTTTTATGATTATTTTTTTAAATTTACTTTATTTATTTAACTTTCCAAATTGATAACATTTATACGAATCCATTTCATAAATATCTCCCGTGGCTTGAAGTGCCCTATACCTACATCCACCGCGGCACGCTTCGAGAAATTCACAGTTTAATTCAGCACACTTCAATTCCGTAATTTTCCAATTCAAATTTTTCTGAATCGATTCCCAACTTTTCTTTAATCCTAATTCAAATACATTACCAACATTTTCATCGTAAAAAAAACCGCATTTGGTAACAATTCCTAATACATCAATGGCCATAATATGAGGACCACACGCAAATACATGGCTTTCTGATTCGTAAATATCTCCCCATCCAAAATCTTTCAATATCTGGCCACCCTCTTCCGCTGAAATTCCATATGTATTTATAATAGATCCAGAAACAAGATTATCTAGTGTAGGGATATCTACAGCCCATTTCACTATTGGTCCCAACGATTTGATTAATTTAAGAAGATCGTCGAATTCGTTTAAATTTTGCTTATGAACCATCGTGTTGATAGATACTTTAATGTTTTCTTTCAGTAATAATTTAATGCCGTCAATTGAATCTTTAAAACAATTTGCGTTTCTAAAGGCGTTATGAGAACTTTCCAGTCCATCGATGCTAACAAAAACTTCAAAATGGTTTTGTTTTAATAAATTTTGTTTATCTTTTTTTTCCTTAATTAATACACCATTTGAGAGCATAACTTTTTGTAGAGGAATATCTTTAAGAAAAATTAACAACTCCTTTAAATCTGAATATAAGAAAGGTTCTCCCCCGGTTAAAATCAATTTAATCCCTTGTAAGTCGTAAAAATCCTTTATAATATCTTTCAATTTTTTAAGCGGAAAATCCACGGGATTCTTGTTAGTTATATAACAATGCCTGCATGTTAGATTGCATTTTTCGGTAACATTAATCATTAAATTCTTTAAAAAGGGTTTTTCAAAAGGATTTTTTTCAGTTAAATTCAAATGGTCGAGATAAAGAATGGGCTTGTCTGTAATTTTTTGAGGGCTTGATTCTATTATGCTTAATTCGTGAAAATCATTTAATGCACCACTAACCTCTTGTTTTTTGTTTTCTGGAAATTTCTTTATAATATCTTTATTGGAAGTTATACCATCAACTAGCTTTAAAACAGAGTAAGCTTCGTCGTCGATTATGTAAGATTCGTCGTTTTTAAAATCGTAAATATTTATTTCCTCGTACCTTCTCAAAACAATGTGTTTAGGGACATAGGAAAAAAAATTAGGATTCATTGATTAATTAAAATTACATCGGCATAAAAATATTAAGATAATAAATTAAAAGAATAGTTAGACGATTTATTTGCGATTATTCAACAATATAATCGCATATATATATATGCGATACGCGACTGCTCCATTCGAATTTATCTTTTCCCTTATTACTAGAATTGACAGAAATAGGTGATCCGAACACTAAAAATGTTATTAAAGAAGAGATTGCCATGAGATATGAAAGCGGTTACCCCTCTGTTATTTGAATTTTTGGAAAAGGAGGAATATTTAGATTATCTTTCTAAAGAGGAATTGGATTCTCTAGATAGAGCTTAATAAGAGAAAAAAAAATGATATTTAAAAAAAGATAAATAAGTGTTAAAAAAAATTGATAATCTTTTTTCAAAAATGATTAGGAGAATAATGATAACAATCATATATTTGTTATTAGAGAAGTAAATTAAAAAAAAAGGAATTTAAAAAATCTTGGATACCTAACAGTCTCCTCCGCACTTACAGGAAGCAGTAATACAATCTCCGCCGCAATCACCGCCGTAGAGATGTTCTCATCGACTTTTGCAGCTGGCGGAAACACAGTCTCCTCCACATTCGTCATTCCAGTATAAATTACTGAAATTTTTACAGGCAAAGGAGTCAATTTTTTCTTTTTTTACGATTTTCATTTTTATCAGTTTTTATTGAGTTGTTATAATAGTTATCACGTTAACATTATTTAAACTATACGCTTATACTTCTATGATATGAAAATTTTTTAATCCAATATGATAATTGAGCTAAAATTTTTGACCAATTTTCGATATGAAAAACTTCTGTAAAAGTATGAAGATGGCTTAATTCACTTTTTTGTTAAAAAAATGTGATAACAATAATTAGGAAATTAATTCTGTTCTAAAATTATAAAAGCTTTAAATGAATTCGTTAATTTTAAACAAATTAAAGTTTTAAGTTTTTAAAAAGTGTAATTTAATATCCAAAATTAGTTTAAGTAATGGTGCGAATAAAATGGAACTCCCAGATTATATAAAAAACCGATATTGGAAGGATTATTTACCACCTGGCATGACTTTAGAAATTGATATCCCTGAAGACAAGTCCTTAGTGGATATATTCGAAAAAGGTGTTGAGAATTATCGCGATAAAGTTTCTGTAGTATATGGCGAAAAGGAATTTACCTATCGACAGATGAATGACCTAACTATAAGATTTGCCAATGCCCTTTTAAAATTAGGCGTGAAAAAAGGTGATGTGGTGGCTATATGGCTACCCAATTGCCCGCAATTTAGTATTTGTTATTTTGCGTCATTGAGTCTCGGAGCAACCTTGACTGCCATAAGTCCATTATATGTAGCAAGAGAACTGAATTATCAAGTAAATGACTCTGGAGCTAAATTCTTGATAATAATTGATAGGTTCATCAAACAATATAATAGAGTAAAAGACGAAATGCCTTTGGAAAAGGTTATTATCGTTAATGTTGAGGGAAAAACGCCTGATGTTCCTGAAACTGATAAAATTATCCATTTTGATACTTTAATGGCTCAAAATCCCGAACCTGCTCCAATTCCCAAGGTTGAAATTAACCCCAAGGAAGACATTGCAGTTATTCAATATACAGGCGGAACCACAGGACTCCCAAAAGGTGCCTGCTTATCTCACTATAATGTAGTATCAAATATTTTACAAATTAAGCAAATCTCGGATTATATGAAAGAGAATTATCTTAAAGAAGACGTAAAAGCTCTTTCTGTACTCCCTTGGTATCATATTTATGGTCAAACATGTGAGCTTGCTATAGCACCCATAATTGGCTCGAAAGGCTACATCCTACCGACCTTTGATCTTGGAAGAATCTTCGAAATAATGAAAAAATATAAACCAAATACGATGCTCGGTGTACCTACTATGTTTATTAATCTTTTAAATTCACCATTAGGCAAAGATATAGATTTTTCTTGTTTGAAATATGTTAATGTAGGAGCAAGTGCTATGCCGATTGAAATGGCTAAAGAATGGGAGAAAAGAACAGGATTTGCGATAGGCGAAGGATATGGCCTTAGCGAGACCAGTCCGGGCGTAACTAATTCTCCGCCTTGGGCAAAAAAAAAACTTGGCAGCTGTGGTCATCCAGATGCTAACACCTTGGTGGGGATTATTAACGAAAACTTAGAGTTCTTACCTATCGGAGAAGCTGGTGAATTAGTTGTATCAGGACCTCAAGTTATGATAGGATATCATAACAGACCAGAAGAAAACAAAAAAGTTTTTTTCGAAGCAGGAGGCTATAGATGGTTAAGAACTGGAGACTTTGCGAGACTTGATGAAGAAGGGTATATTTTTATACTAGATCGTATAAAGGATCTAATTAAATACAAGGGTCACAGTGTATATCCTAGAGAAATTGAGGAAATATTATATGAACATCCCGCTGTTCAAGAATGTAACGTAATAGGTGTGAAAGATCCTATTAAAAGTGAAGACATTAAGGCATATGTCATCCTTAAACCAGAATACAGAGGAAAGATCACCGAAAAAGAGATAATAGACTGGTCAAAGGAAAATTTAGCAGCTTACAAATATCCAAGAATTGTGGAATTTGTTCGTACTCTTCCAAAAAGTGCCATCGGAAAAGTACTAAGGCGAACTCTTAGAGAAAAAGAGGCTAAAAGAGCGGCTAAAAAGAGTAAATAAAAACAATAACAAAGGTATAATTTTTTTATGCTCATTTTTTATTTTAATAAAAGCTCAAAAAATAGTGTACATCGCAAAATTTTTTGCTAGATTTTGCCAAGATAGATTTCTGCCACTGTATGAGTTAGATCCTGTTTGAAATCGTCGAATCCTACTCCCGTTACGGCAGATAGTTCGAAATAGTTCAGTTGATTTACTTCCGCAAATTTTAAGGCTTCTCCTACTCCAACAGAACGAATATTTAAATCAATTTTATTTCCTATAAGATATATTTTTGCTACTCTTTCTTTAGGGATAATTGATAACCATGATTTAATATTTTTGAAAGTGTGATACATATCGACCGAAAATATTAAAATGACTACTGTAGCGGCATGGAAGAAATCTTCTTGGAAGTCCCTAAATTGCTCTTGCCCTCCAAGATCCCAGATTTGGCAATCTATAACGTTATTATTAATTTTCATACTATGAAAATCAACTCCGGGAGTCATTTTAAGGTTTTCCTCTTTATTGAACCTACCCGTAAGTCTTTTTCCGATTGCGGTTTTACCAACACCGCCGTCCCCGCAGATTACGATTTTAAACGCGCTTTTTCGGATGTATTCGCTTAATTTCATGACATTTCTCCATGGAGTGAACGCTTTTCTTATTTTGCAAGGTGGTAGTAAAAATCTTCTTAAAAGTAATTACTCCTCTAATAAAATAAAATTCTTATACCTTTTTTATGTTTCTATCTTATTTTAAAATATAATACGTCATTAATTTATTCTTATTTATTTCAATTTTAATCAAAATTTATTCGTTTAATGATAACAATTATGAAAAAAGATGATTCTATTTCTTTTTTTATTGAATCCGCAACTGTAGATATAAGCAAGTACAACATTAAAGATATTCCAGGATCATCTGGGAGATTAGATATAATTTCAAGATGTATTTTGTCAGCATTATTAAGTAAAGATAGTTTTGAAAAGAATATTCAGATATGGGTATTTTTAGTCAGATATGGAACATTTTTATTTAATTCGGAGGAACTAGAATACAAAACTTTTCCTAAAAATGAAATATCACTCACAGATAGTTTTGTCAAATTAATCCAAAAAAGGAATTCAAAAGATAAACTTGAAGATAATCCACTAAGTCAAGTAAAAATTTTAGAAATAAATATAATTGAAGCTTTAACACAATTCATAGAATTAAAATACAGCGTTTTCGTTTTAAGTGAAAGTGGTAAAAACTTTTTAGATCATATTGACGAGATTCGTTCAAAAAAGAATAAAATATTCGTTATCGGAAACCAAAGCGGAGAAATTGTTGATTCAAAGGAATTGTTTGCAATGAATCTTCCAACTTTTAGTTTAAGTAATAAATCTTATTTAGCTTCTTCAGTTATTAGATTAATAAAATTACACTTATCCTTTTTATAGTAACAAATTTTTTATTTTGTAGAAATTTTAAATTTCTAAAGGCATTGAACGAATTAGAGAATAACAATATAAAAAGAACTCGACAAAGAGAGCTTTTACAAAAATTTATCGATCGTCCAGTAGAATTTTTGATTAGACGCAATATTTCTCCAAATTTACTTTCCTATTTAGGATTTATATGCTCATTGGCTGCAGCATTTCTAATAGTAATTGGTATGGTTCATTATCCTTTTTGGATTTCTTGGCCTGTTCCTTTTTTAATTTTCTGGTCTGGAACATTCGACATCTTTGATGGAGAGGTTGCTAGAAGGGCCAGTGAGGAATCCAAAGCAGGGGCTTACCTTGACTCAAATTTAGATAGACTTTCCGATATTGTTATTATTTTGGGACTAATTTATGGGGGATTAGTGGATTTTTTACTGGGTTTCATCGTAATGTTTCTAATAATTATGATTTCTTATACACGATCACGAGCAGAAAACGAGGGTATTAATATGGAAGGTGTGGGAATAATGGAAAGAGCCGAAAGATTAATTATTTTTATTGTTGCTATTAGCATAGAAACTTATGTCTATTTCTTAACAGGTCTTATAACAGGGACTCCATGGCCATGGTTTTTCCCAATTTTTATGTATGCTTTTGCCCTTAGTCTTGCTATCACTTTAGTCCAAAGAGTAATATTTACTTTTAAAAACTTAAGGAAATTAGAAGCTGAGGCAAAGTGAATTAATTTACTTAAATTTTATTTTCAAAAAATAATTCTCAACATCTCTAATTAAATTATTATTACTATAAAATTTTAGTATGTACTAAGCTTTTTAGATCAATTAAACGTAAAAAATGCTATAAATTTACCACATTGGCAGAATCATAAAGATAACAAAAATAATATAATGAAGCGGGACCAAAAGCGATGTGATCAGCAAAAATTCCCAGAGTTAAGGAACTCTGGGAGATTTTATGAGAAAGGACTACGAAAGCATCTTCACCTCCGTCAATTATGATGAAACTTCCAAAAATTTGGTCTCGAGATTTGATTTCGCAGAGTTCCTTATATTTTATCGATAAATTTCTGAAATTTTTATCTTCTAGAGATTTTTCCTCAACCAATAATTTAATATCTATTACACCTCTCGCTCTGGCTTTCTTGATATCTTTATAAAAAGCTTCTAAAAATTCAGCATCTATAGAAACTAAATAAATCGAATTTTTTGCAATTTGAATCAAAGAGAGCGCTCTATTAAGACACATATCGCGACCTCTATGAATATACAACGCAATTTTAATCGGTATATCGTGGCTCTCATATATTGGCGAGAGAGTGTGAATTAATTTATCAGAGTGACCGTCGAAATTATTGTTAAATTGCTTCTTCGCGATGATCAGAGCCTCGTCAGGTGATTTGGCAAAATATTTGGAAGGTCTCGATTCTTCCTGTTTAATAATCCACATTTTATCCTTTTCGAGTTGCGTTAATATGTTATATATTCGAGAATATGGAACTCCTGAAGCCTCTGATAATTCTCTTGCATTCATTGGACCCTTTGATATAAGGGTTAAATATATTGAAATTTCATAATCCGTAAGACCTATTGCTCTTAAATTTTCCTTCACAGATTCCGGAATTTCGTTTGACATAATATTTACTTTTATAAGAGTCAAAAAGGTATTTAAAATATATATAGTAATTATTGCATTCCTAATTAATTATTGCATTCCTAATTAATTATTGCATTCCTAATTAATTATTGCATTCCTAATTAATTTTTATTTAATTAAACATGTTTGAACCCTGAGGATTTAGCTTTTTTCGTAAGAAACTCAATTTGTCGCCCTAAATCTTCTTTTTTTTTTGCCTCTGAGACTCTTGCATACACCGCAGCGTTTTGAAATTGATGGATGCTTATCAGAGAGCCCTTTTTTGAGCTTCTTTTTTCTTCTTTGGTGAAGACTTCGTGAAACGGATAAGGTTTTCAACGGAATACCTATGATACCCTCCAATTGTTCCGGAATCCGGGATTAAATAACCTTTTTGATGCCATCGCCTTAGGGTTTTACAGCATACACCAATCAATACTGCTGCCCGGGAGATAGATACTAACATGCCCTTTTTTCGTCAAGAAAACGTAAAATGTCCAAGATTTTCCTAATTTTTTTTAACTAAAGCTAACGGTTATTAGTCATACAAATAAATTATATAAGGTTTTATTGATTTTTTTATCTAAGAAATTAGAAAACTATAGAAGAATTAACAATAAAGGAGGTGAAAGCAACGCCAAAGAAGAGAAAATCGGGAGGTAAAACTGGCAGCAGTAAAGGGCATTATAAAAAGGTTCAATGTACTAAATGTGGAAGATTTGTCGCACGTAGTAAGGCAAAAGCGGTCACGCGTCGAACTTCACTCGTAGACAGCAGAATGTACGGTGAATTGAAAAAGGCAGGAACAATAATTTTGAGCGGCCAAATTAAAAAATATTATTGCATAAGCTTTTAAAGGTCCCAACTTTAAAAGGTGTAAGCTGCGCCGTTCATAGCCATCAAATTAGTCAAAGAGCTAAGATTGAACGAAAAAGTGACTTATAAATTTTTTTTTATTTTCTTTAAAGGTTTAATTGTTTAAAGAAAGATGGTAGAGTGTAAACGTTCTCGCATTGATCTTTCGCTGTAATTTCAATTATAGACCTTATTAAGTAAGCATCCTTTAAATCTTCGTCAGGTCCCTTACCTTAACAAAGCGTTTAAGAACTTTAAAAAATTAGGCTTGAATGAATCTGACGATTATTATTACAAAAAGACTAAAAGATTGATAAATGAAATTAAAAATTTATGAATTAAATATGTAAACATTTGAATTTGGTATACTATCTAAAGATTTAGTTGTTTGAAAAATGAGGGCAATGCATAATTTATTTCGCATTGATTCTTTGCTGTAATTTCAATAATGGCTCTTATTAAAAATGTATCTTTCAATTCGTCATCAGGTTCGTAAACTTTAACTTTAGCAGTTGGTTTTATTTTGAGAGAATAATTTTCAGCTATTCCAACTATATTATCATCTGTCTTTATCTTGATACCTAATAAACCTAAATCGTAATGAGAGACTATAAAGAGTATTTGATTTTGTTTTTCATTTATTTTTTCGAAATGGACAACCTCTAAATAATTATCTTAGAGTTCTTTAGGTAATTTTGAATATGATATAATTTTCTTTTTCCCTTTGATATATTCAAAAGGCGTGTAAAAAAGTTTATTAAAACTCGAAATCTTTTTTATTTGTTCGTTATACATCTCAACATCTTTAACAGAATAAGCTTTATCTAATAAAATATCTAATTTATCAGCCATATCCTCAGCAGAAAACCCGCTTATAACGGTGGCTATATAAGCTCGCTTGAGCTTTTCAATAAGGATATCGGATTTAAATGTCAATTTATAATCTATTGAAATTTCAAGTGCCTCATTGTATAAGTTTGCCGCAATTTGAGAATGCCCTAACGCCAAAAAGTAATCTCCCAGTTCACTAAAGACAATAAGGGCATCAAGAAAGTTTTTGTCGAGATCTCTACTTGATATTTCTTCCATAATAGCCATTGCTGTGTTTCTGTCTTCCTCCGATGATAGATACAAAGCGATAGCTTTTCCAATTTGACATTTAAGTTTTAGCTTGTCATCTTCATATAGCTCTGCTAGTTGCTCTGTAAAGGAATATTGTTTAATTGCGGAATTAAAAAGTCCGTGAAAAAGTTGTATTAAGGCTTTCAAGTAATTTAATGTTAGGCAAGTTTGATAATTATGAATTATCGTCGAAAAGAGAGCCGCCCTTTCTAAGGAGTCAATTGAGCTATTTATTCGCCCTAAGGAAACAAGAAAAAATGATCTAAGGAATTCCATCTTAGAGATCTCAGAGCATATTAAAGCTTCTACAATCTCGTAATCTTTTCGATTTTTTAACTTAGCAGAAGCTAACTGGAGAAGCGAGATTAAAAATTTATTTCCCTTCTTTAGATATTTCACGGCACTTCTTGAATCATTTTTTATAATTGCTTCACGAGCCTGTTTTACATATTCTCGAGAAATCTTTAAGTTTTCAAGAAAATTGATAATATTTCTGACTTTTTCTGCTTTACTCTTTGGAAGAGTTTGATTTTCGATGTATTTTTCAGCAATTTTAACTTCTTCGTTAAATTCCGTGGTTCCAATCTCAAATCGTACTATCTTTTCATCCATTAATTGAGAATCGGTTGAAATTATAGAATTTTCCGTTACGGAAACTGCTCTTTCAATGAGCCACAGAATCTTTTCTTCGGCAGGATATATTTTAGAGCGTTCTATCATATAATGGAGAGTGTAGTTTAAACTTTTTTTCCATATGTTCTTAAAATAGTTCCGCATCTGTGTTTTGGTAGCAGACCTCTGGATTTTCAATAAAAAACTGGAAAGAGAAAGAATATTTATTTTTCCACGATATAGTAAGCTAGCGTTTTTCGCTAATTTAAAGTCATCCGTAACTAAATGTACCTCTGGTTTATTTTCTCCTTCCATTAATCTTTTACTTAAAAAAATGAGAGATAAATCAGGATCTTGGGCGGGAAATCTAATATTATGCTTGCTTAAATCATATTTAATTCCATCAATTTCTTTAGGTTGAACTTTTTCAACATTTACTATTGTCTTGAATTTTTCTTTAAATGTGTGAGGCGCTTTTATTTCATCAAAAACGACTTCAGATATATAATAATTGTATCCTAAATCGGTTGCAGCTTTGTTCAATTGAGTAAGAAAGTTCTTAGCTTTTATTGCGTTCATGCAAATAAAGAAATTAGCGTCAAAAACAATTCTTTCAGCTTGTCTGGACATTTAATATCGCTAAGTGATTAATTTTAATAAAAAAATTTGATAATAGATAAAAAAACTTTTTAAAAATTATTTTCAATTATAATATAAAATTATAATATTTATTGTTTTATTCGATTTAGTAAAACTTGGAATTTAGTAATATTAATTTAAAAGCTATTCATTCATATTATTCAATTTTTTTCCTAAAATAAAAATAAGTAATATTTTATGAAAATAATAAGTGTAATCGGCTTTTCTGGGAGCGGTAAGACTTATCTTATCTTAAATGCATTAAAATTATTAAGGAGCACTTTAAATTATAAGGTTGCAATAATTAAAAACATTCACGAACATCAGATTGATAAAAAAGATAAAGATTCGTATAAATTTGGAGAAGCAGGGGCATATTTTTCTATTACTCAAAATATTAATGATGAAACTACGATTTTTCTTAAAAAAAAAATCAGTTCCGAAAAACTAATTGAATGGCTCTTAAAGGGCCCCTTTAATGTTGATCTAATCTTTTTTGAGGGGTTTAGAAAATTAAATTATCCTACGATATTATGTTTGAAAAATTGGGAAGAATTAGAATCACAATTGAATTACAATGTTAAAATGATATCAGGTTTAATTTGCTTAGAGGAAGAAAGAAAAGAAAACGAGTTAAAAATTCCGATTATCGATATTGAAAATGATTTTGATAAATTTTTGGCAACTTTTAAAATTAATTAGCATATTACTCTGAAAATTCCCAAAAATTAGCGAGTTGCTGACATACAAATCTAATCTCTTGAGTAATTTTTTCGCCTTTAATATCGACTCCATCTAAAAAGACTTCGCGTAATTTTTCATATATTTCAATTTTATTTAAATTTTTAACGGAATTTTCTATTTCAGATATAAAATTGCTTAAAGGTAAAATTATTTCTCTAATTAACCATTCTTCAAAAAATAAAGCCGTCGATAACGATTGAAAATTATATAGTGTTTGTAATTTTGTAAGATGGTCGTCAGAATAAAAAAATTTATCTGGAATGTCAACAAACGATTTAAGATTTTTCTTAATCGTATCTTGATTGATAGAAACTAAATATTCAGGCCAGATATCGTCAGAAAAACTGAATTCTTGGAAGATAAAAAGTTCTAAAACTCTTAATGCGATATTTTGTCCTACATATCTACCCCTACGATCAATGAAATTTTTTGAAGCCTCATCCGGATTATCCCTTAAAAATATTTTATCGATTAAAGTATAGAGGATTCTACAAATGTGATCAATAATAATGTTAAATGTAAAAAAATCGTTTTCAGGATTCTCGGATAAATTTCTATTTTCTTGCTCAATGATTAAAGCAAGCCTCGTATCAAAACTTCTTAAAAATGTTCTAAAAAATCTGTAATTTAATTCAGTAACACTTGCGTTAAATATTTTTTTAAAAATAAGGTCAAGATTTTCAATATTTGACAATACATATAATAAATTCACAAAATTCCCAATATTCTTGATAGAACTAGCGCCAATTGTATTTTTTTCTCTACTATTGTGTTGATTCAATGTAATCGTAAAAATCTCTGGTAAAAAAAGTAAATTGCCTACTTCTAAAGCTTCTAATCCGCTACTAAAAAAGTATTTCATATATAATAAAAATAAATTAAGTTGTGCTTTAGGAGAAGGTAAGTTATTAGCTTGAAATGTTGAATATAAACTCGTTCTACTATCAAGAAAATCGAAAATTTTAATTATTGTACTTTTTTTTTCATCAGTATAATCAAGATTTTCTAGGAAATCTCTTTTAATAATATCTTTTTTAGAAAATACGGAGTCTTCCACGCGTGAACAAACAAAATTAATTAAATCTAATAACGGTCCAATATTTTGCAATAACTTACACTTCTTGTAGAAATAAAATAATAAATTTGCTAATTCCTCTTTTTTTGATTCTGAATATTCGTTCAATGCTAGTTGATACAATCTATCTCTCCCTAACAATAATTTTTCGTAGAATTCGTCCGGTATACCCTTAAATTGCTTGAGAAAATAATAGAGGCTCATAGAAAAATAATTATTAAAGATTTCTTCCTTATCTTCCCTAATTAAAATAAGGAAATTCAAAAAAGTTTTGCCTCCCTCATTTTTTATTACTCCACAATCAAGACTAATAAAAATTTTCTGTTTAATTAATCTCCTAATTTCAATTCCTAACACAATTATAAGAGAAAGTAAATATTTGGAAAAAGATAATAATTGGAGATTGTCTCCCATTTTATTAGAAAAATCAATAAATTGATCAATTTCTTCAGAAGATAAATAATAATTATATTCTAAAGTAACAACGGTATCTGAAATTTTTTCTTTTAATATTAGTTCTAAAGAATTGCAATCCATTCCAAAGAAATCATTTATAAAGAATTTAAAAAAATCTGGAAAATTATCGTAAAGAAAGGCCGAGAATTCTTTTTTAATTATTCTACTTTGATTTTTAATTTTAAACGTTTTCCACTTTTTTTTGATATCGGATCTAAATTCCCTGTATATATTTAACTTACGCTCTAATATTCTAAAATATGCTATTTTTTGAGATTTAAAATTTAGAGATTGAGCTTTTATCTTTTCGCTCAAAAAATTTAAAATATCAGGTAAATCTTTACTAACCGATATCATTTCAATTACTTCTACTATTTAACCACAATATTAAACAATATAAAACCATGATAAGTAATAAATTATGGGATATATAATAATTTAGTTAATAATGTAAAAGTAATAGAGATATAATGGAAAATAAAATTGAGAGATCCGATTTTGTTTTAATAGTAAAAGATTTTAGTAATCTCGTCTGTTTCAGAATATTTAAGAGGTTTCTTTATTCCGGATTCGTCTTGAATCGTTAATCCTTTGTTTTTTTTAACAAAATTACCAATTTTTTCAGCTTCAATATTGTTTTTATTCAAGAGATCAATTAGAGAAGAAGTGTATTTATTTTCTAAACCAATTAACAGCGATCCCGAAGAAATTGTTCCCATCGGATCGATATTAAAAATCTTACTTAATTCTAAAGGCTCAGGTAAAATCTTAATTCTCTTTTTATCTATTATAACACCTGTTTTAGACGCTATTGTCATTTCTGCAATTGAATTTGCAAGGCCCCCTTCGGTTATATCGTGCATTGATTTAACTTCAAGATTTTCGTTTGCCAGTAAAGCTTCTTTAAATACGCTTATTCCAGGGTCATATAGATAATTTTGGCATTTTTTTATGAATTCCGAATTGAATCCTTTTTCCTTTAATGTTCCTTCTTTTTCCCGTCCAATAATAGAAGTTCCTTCAATGAATATTCCCTTCGTTAAAACGAGCGCATCTCCAGGTTCCGCCCCTGAAGTTCTCACAAGTTTATCTTTTTCAACTTCCCCTAGTAGAGAACCGATAACTATCGGTCTATCGAGGTTTGGTGTAATTTCTGTATGACCTCCAATTACAGTTATACCCATAGATTTACAAGTATCGTGGATACTTTTAAAAATGCTTTCGGTCAATTCTTCTGTCGTATCTTTTTCCGGTAACAATATCGTAGATTGAAACCATTTTGGTTTTGCACCCGTACAAACTAGGTCGTTCACATTGACATTTACAGCGTAATATCCTATTTCGTCCGTAGCGAATGTGATAGGATCTGTTTTAGCAACTAAATATTTGTCTCCCATATCGATTACTGCCGCATCTTCTCCAATTTTGGAACCTAAAACAACTCTCTTATCTTTAATGTCCAAATCAGACACAAAATTCTTTAGCATCTTGGCTAGATATTCGTGTCTCAATTTCCCAGTGGAAAAAATTTTATTGAATTTACGCATCGAATTACCAAAAAAAGTAAATTTAAAATAAATTTGTTAAAAATTGAATTAAAAACCAAATTATTATAAAACTCCCTACCGCAAGGATAAATATTAGTAAAGGTATTATTCTAAATATGTAGAACTTGGCACTTATAGCATCATTTGGACAACTTTCGCCACAACAAAAGCATTCTATACACTTCTCTCTATTAATTTCAATTCTTTCGTTCTTATTAACTAGCGCTCCAGCAGGACAGTGATTTACACATTGTTCACATAAAGTACATCTTTTCTGTTTAATTTTAATAGAAATCCCCATTATCCTTCTTACAATTTTCGAATATTTATCACTCTTTTTCAATAACGCAATATGAGGCTTTTTAAAATCTTTTACAATAAAATCTTTGTAATCTTCGCCCCTAATTTCCAATTGATTAATATCAACTGGTAATTCAGTTCTTTTTGCCAACGAAATAATGGCGTCCAAATGAGTAGGGTCTCCATTCATTAGAGTATAACCTATAATATCCACAGCTGCGGAATTAAATCCAGCAATTAAAAGCCCAACCTTTCTAGGTTTACCTGATCTCGGTCCTTTACCCTCCATGCTGATGCAACCATCCATTATGGTTAATACTTTAGGGAAATTCGTATTGTTTGTCTCTTCCACTGCAAAATATATATCTGCGAGCATCTCTTGAAATCTTTTTTTATTTTTATGAGTCATATGCATACTCATCTTGTTGCCTAAAATTCCGAAAAAGTTTTTGATTGCTCCAGTATACACGTAACCGCTATGAGTTTTTAGTTTAGGCAAATTAATTACAAGATCCGATTCGCAGATTTCTTTTGGTAAATATATATACTCTTCAACATCGTAATTGGGATTATTTAATTTGACTTTAGACCTTTCAGATTCAAAAAAATTTATCAGTTTAACTCCTAATGCTTCACATATTTCTTTATACTTGGTCCTTTTAAATGTAATATTGGTTAAACCTTTTGTCATAGTTGAGTCACCTACGATAACTTGATTTACATTTTTCTCGCTTTTTAATAATTCTATTAATGTTGACACTAATTCTTGTGGGGTATAAGCATTTTTAGATGGAGCTAGAGCATTTGGTTTTAATAAAATAGATTTATAGTTAAAAAAATCTTTAATTCCTAACAGTTCAATTACAGATTTCAAGGCCTTTTTAATATTTTCAGTTTGATAATCATCTAATTTAACTATTGCTACTACATTTTTCTTAAAGTCAAATTTTTGAGGTATAATTTCTGCTTTAATTTCTTTAAGATGGACTTTTTCGCTTTTTGAACTATCGCTTACCATAACCAACCACTATATAATTTATGTTAATAATTCCGAAATCTAATTTATTTTTTCTGATTATTAGTTTTAATAGATTTTACGATTAAATTAAAAGAACATACTCTATTTTAATGGGAGCTAAATCCCGCTTTGATCCAGATATCTTAGTTTTATTTAGAAAAATTTATATTAGTAAATCATCATTAACATTTAAAAATTCAATTTTTAATGTGTGAATAAAATGTTTAAAAGATCATTTAATAAATTTTTAGAAAAACCTCCAGGAAAACCAGAATTATATCCTTACATTTATTCAATCGGATTTAGAAACTTAACGCAAGCAAAAAAGAAAATCACCACTGAACCTATTAAATGCAGTCAATGTGGTGCTGTTCTCACAGATATCAAATTAATTCAAGAAGATCCTAAGATTGGCACCCATTATAAATGTGAGTACTGCGGAACTATTAATGTAATCAGTAAAGATCAAATTGTTGAGGACCTTCCTGACGATATAGATTTTATTATTGAAGATGTTAAGCCAAAAGAACCGAAAGAGGAAGTAATTACTAAAGTTGGTGCTGCCGAAGGAGAATTATACATTGCTGTTATTGATATTTCCGGATCAATGAGTGGCGCAAAAATCGAAGCCGTTAAAAAATCGTTAGTTCAAACTATTAAGGATTTTAAAATGAACTCTCCAGCTACTAAATTCATTTTAATCGCATTTGAGAGTTCTGTTTATTATTACTTACGACACGATAAAAATGCAATGAGATTTAGCGGTGATTTACTTTTTAGTTTAGATGGAATGAGAGATCAACTGCAAAAATCGTTGAAAAAAGCAAAATTAGGATCAATAGGAGAGTTTGCTGATGGATGGGTGCGAAAGGTCCAAGAATTAAGGTCTATGGACATGACTGCGTTAGGTCCTGCGCTTTATTTTGCGATAATGTCGTTTGATATATTTCAAATGAAAACATCTGGAAGGGTAACATTATTAACAGATGGGCTCGCAAATCAAGGAATAGGTAATTTATCAGGTAGTAGTATAGGAGCGGAAAAATTTTACGAGAATAAGGCAGATTTGTGCAATCAACTTAATATAATCGTAGATGTTGTTGGAGTCTCCGCACCAGGAGATAACAATGAAATGGGCTTACAAACCTTAGGAAAATTAACGGATAAAACGGGTGGAAAATTATTTTTAATATCCGACCAAGAAATGGGGCAAGTATTTGCCGAATTACAGCAAACAAAATACATTGGAAAGGACGTTAAAATCAGAATAGTAACACCAACTTACATAGATATTAAAAATGTTACTGGAGCATTTAGCTCAAGAAATGTAAAAGAATCCGAGATAAATCTAGGTGCGATTACAGACGATCGAGAGTTATTTGTCGAATTAGATTCACCGAAAGGCTTTAAAGAAGAAGAAATTCCTGTTCAATTACAAGTGGAATATAAGGATAACGAAGGTCGAAAAAGATTAAGAGTAGTAAATGATAGAGTAAAAGTTACGAAAAGTGAAAAAGAATTTAAATCTAAATACGATCAAAAACTCAATGTCATGATGAACATCCAATCATCAGGGCAACAATATTACGCAGGTAAAGCATCTGAGTCCAAAAAACGATTGAAAAAACTTAAAGAAAGCATTAAAACTGAAATGTCTTCGATGAAGGCTGCGTATGACGATTTTGACGAAGGTGAGTTTTCAGAAAGTATAGAATATTTAGATGACGAGCTAGAAGAGATGGAAATGGAAGAGAAACAAGTTATGAGTGCTCCTAAAGCAAGTTATATGGCTACCAAAGGACAAATGAGAACGAGACTTTCTGAAGATAAACTAATAAAGCGAATGAAAGCTAAGAAAAAGAAATAATCATTTAATTACTCTATTATTAGAACTTTTTTTTTTTTTTAAAATTTTCTTAAGTCTTCTTTAATTACACATCCGACATTATTTTAAGTAGTGCATTATACTCCATTACAGTAGGTTCAAGTTTTTGTCGTAGAGGACATCTATTAAATCTTAAGGCAATCGAATTTAAATGATAAATTCTTACATCCCCCCTACTTTTTTACTCCAAAGTCTTGTAATTCATTAATGTCGGTAGCATATCATGAAAAAATAACTTTTTATTGATTAACTTGTAAACTTAAGAATT